>JAZQTY010000191.1:0-6774 GCA_045631025.1 Eubacteriales bacterium | reverse complement strand
CAAGATACTCCGTAAGCATTTTTAGTCCGTCGGCAATTACGTCGGGCTCGTCAAGCATAGTTCTCGTATCCGAGGTGATGTACGGCTCGCACTCCGCGCCGTTGACGACGATAGCGTCAATTTTTGCGGTATCTGCGCTGATCTTTACGACGGTAGGAAAGCCCGCGCCGCCAAGTCCGACGATTCCGCTCGCGCGTACGGCGTCAAGAAACTGCTCCCTATTCTCAACGACGGGAGGCTTTACGTCCTCGTGTACCGTCTGAAGCCCGTCCGACTCAATAACGACGGTAGTTATATGGGCGCCGTTAGCGGCGATGATCTCATCGATCTTTTTTACGGTTCCCGAAACACCCGAATATATCGGAGAGGAAAGTCCCGCGCCGGGCTCGCCAACGAGCTGGCCGACCTTAACCGTATCTCCGGCCTTAACTACGGGCTTTGCCGGCGAGCCTATGTGCATCGACATAGGAATAACGACCTTTTTAGGCGTCCCCATACGAATGGGGGCGGCGTCAGCAGTATTTTTACAGTGCTTAAGATGCACTCCGTTCAATTTGAACACAGTGTTTTGCACCTCCTTGCAGTATATATAATATAACAAATATCTATATCATTATATCATTTACGGCACACTTTGTCAATGATTGATATATTCTTGTCAATCACATAAAATTTACAAATTAGGTGTTTCCTTTATGAGTCAAATGTGGTAAAATATTTGAAGAATGCTAACGGGAGGTGAAAATATGATACTGTATAGAGGAACGGACTTTCAGCTTGACAAGCCGTTTTCCGTCGTTCTCGGTTGCTTTGACGGAGTACACGAGGGACACAGACAGGTGCTTCGCGCCGGAATTGATGCGGCGGCAAGGCTTAACTGTCAAACGGCAGTTCTTACCTTCGACAAGCCCGTTCGTGCATTTTTCTCCCCCGAATCAGTAAGCCTTCTCTCTTCCGACGAAGAAAAAATGCGTATCCTTGAGGAGCTCGGAATTTCCGTTTGCATATCTCTTCCCCTTTCTAAAGAGGTGCTCTCGATAGATGCAAAGGCGTTTATTGAGGAAATAGTAATAAAGAAGCTACGCGCCGCGCACGTAAGCTGTGGCTACAATTACACCTTTGGTAAGGGTGCTGCGGGAAACGCCAATCTGCTTGAGAGCCTCTGTGCCAAGCACGGCATAGGAGTGAGCGTCGTTCCGGAATATCGCATAGACGGTCTTACGGTAAGCTCATCGGAAATAAGAGCTTTAATTTCAAATGGGGATATGAAACGCGCATCTGCTCTTTTGGGACACCGTTATTCTATATCCTCCGTCGTCGTAAACGGTCAGCATCTTGCGCGCAAGCTTGGCTTCCCGACCGTTAACGTTCTTCCCGATAAGGACGTGCTTCTTCCTAAAAGCGGCGTATATCTTACGAGAACGAGCTTTGACGGAAAATCGTATTTTGGCATTACGAACGTAGGCGTTCGCCCGACGGTTGACGTTGGACTTCTGTGCGCAGAAACTCATATTTTCGATTTTGACGGTGACCTCTACGGTAAAAGGATAACTACGGAATTTATTGAGTTTATCCGCCCGGAGAAAAAATTTTCAAGCGTTGAGTCGATGGCGGCGCAGGTACGGACGGACATAGAAACCGCAAAACGAATTTTACAGTTATAGATCACAATATTTTGGCAAGGCAACGAAAAGCTCGTTTGCCTTGCTTTTTCATTATAAAATTTCAAAAAGGGATTGCATATTTCGACAAAATATGTTAAAATTGTAATATCAATTCATAAACTGTGGAGGTATTATGACAAAAACTAAAAAAATCATTCTTGCGGTCGCGGTAGTTATTATTATCGCGCTGCTGGTTGTCGCCAAGCTTACGGGCGGCGCCATGGGCACCTCCTTCGCCTGCCCCGACGGCTGTGACGAAGGCTGGGTTGAATGCTCTGATTGCATTTGCGAGGTCTGCGAGGCAAAGGCAGAGGCAATGCCCACGTGTGAGGAATGTGGCGGCGACGGTCACTACGACGACTGCTACACCTGTCGCGGAGATCTGACCGTACACTGTGACACCTGTGGCGGTGAGGCTTCCGTTACCGGCTCGCTTTGGGCGCTCCTTCCTCCGATCATCGCTATCGGACTTGCGCTCATAACAAAAGAGGTTTACAGCTCCCTTTTCGCGGGTATCGTATCGGGCGCTATCCTCTATTCCGATTTCTCGTTTACGGGAACGGTCGACGCTGTGATCAGCGACGGACTTATTTCCGCCGTAATGGACACAGCAGGCGTATTCATCTTCCTCGTTGAGCTTGGTATCGTCGTTGCTCTTATCAACAGAGCGGGCGGCTCTGCGGCTTTCGGAAGATGGGCTCACAAGCACATCAAAACACGCGTTGGCGCACAGCTTGCGACCTTCGCGCTCGGAGTGCTTATCTTCGTTGACGACTACTTCAACTGTCTGACGGTAGGCTCCGTTATGCGCCCCGTTACCGACAGCAAGCGCGTTTCTCGCTCAAAGCTCGCTTATATAATCGACGCGACCGCAGCACCTATCTGCATGATAGCGCCGATCTCAAGTTGGGCGGCGGCTGTTTCCAGCCACGTTGAAGAGGGACAGGGACTTACCTACTTCATCAAGGCTATTCCCTTTAACTTCTACTCGTTGCTTACTATCGTTTTTGTAGTTGCGATCATTCTCATGAGATTTGATTACGGCCCTATGAAGCTTCACGAATTCAATGCTCTCGAGCACGGTGATCTCTACACCTCGGGAGACAAGAATGAGGTTGCCGAAGAGGTTGCCGCAACCGCAAAGAACAGCATTCTCGACCTCGTAATCCCCGTAGTTGCTCTTATCGCGAGCTGCATCGGCGCTCTTATCTACGTCGGCTACCAGACTGACGGCGTTACCAACGTTATCGACGCCTTCGCCAACACCGACGCAACAGTTGGACTTCCTTGGGGCGGTCTTATCGCGCTCGTTGTTATAATGGCTTATATGCTCGTTCGCCGTTGCCTTAACCTTAAGGACACCATGGCTTGCGTTCCTCAAGGCTTTATTGCAATGGTTCCCGCAATACTCATTCTTACCTTTGCAACTGCCCTTAAGAACATGACGTCGGCTCTCGGCGCTAAATACTATATCGGTGATCTTATGGGCAATTCCGCAGAAGCGCTCGGACTTTTCCTGCCCGCTATTATCTTCCTCGTTGCTTGCGTACTTGCGTTTGCGACGGGAACGTCTTGGGGTACTTTCGGTATTCTTATCCCGATCGTCACCGCAATCTTCGAGGGCAATCCCGAGCTTCTTATAATCGGTATGTCCGCATGTCTTGCAGGCGCCGTTTGCGGTGACCACTGCTCGCCTATTTCCGACACGACTATTATGTCCTCTGCGGGCGGTCAGTGCAACCATCTCAACCACGTTTCTACCCAGATACCTTACGCCATTACGGTTGCAGCGATCTCCTTCGTAATGTTCGTCATTGCAGGCGTGCTCTCCTCCGTTCTCGGCTTTGCTGTTAACGCGGTCGTTTCGCTTGCGCTCGGAATCGTTCTCACGGTTGGAACTCTGTTCGTAATAAAGCTTATAACGAACAAAAAAGCCAAGTAAATAAAGCTTTTGAGGGGATAAGTTGATTGCTTATCCCCTCTTTTTTATGCAAAGCTCTTGAATAATACAAAAAAATGTGATATAATAAATGTGTATGTAATTATGAAAGGGTAGGTACTGAAATGACTATTGCTGACTTTTTTCAGAGTGGCTTCGTGCTCCACTATATTAACAAAAATCAATTATTTGTAACTAACGGCGGACTTGCCTTGACGCTTTTCGCAGTGTCCTGCGTAATAGCCGCAGTTGCTTCTTATTTTCTCGGAAGCCTTAATTTTGCTATAATAATTTCGGGCAAAACATATAAGCAGGATATACGTAACTACGGAAGCAAAAATGCGGGAATGACGAATATGATGCGTATTTACGGTCGTAAGGCTGCAGGACTTACGCTTCTCGGCGACGCGCTTAAGGCAATAATTGCCTGCCTTATCGGTTACGCGCTCCTCGGCAACCTCGGCGCGTATATTGCGGGCACCTTCTCCGTTATCGGTCATATGTTCCCTATTTATTACAACTTCAAGGGCGGTAAGGGCGTCGTTACTGCTGCCGTTACGATGTGCATGTGCAACCCCTTCGTTTTCGTTATAATCGTTATTATCTACGCTATCGTCGTTGGAATTTCGAGATACATATCCCTCGGTGCGGTTATGTGTATGCTCGTATATCCCTTCATTCTCGCAGGCGTTGACTCTTGGCTTCTTCCTGCGATCCAAATCGGAGATTCCGATCCCGTTTCAGGTAGCCCATACGCAATATTCGCCTTGCTTATAGCCGTACTCGTAATTTATAAGCACAAGGAAAACATTAAGAGACTCCGCGCAGGCACGGAAAGCAAATTCGTCTTTAAGAAGAGCGTCAAGGCTGACGAGGTCACGCAGAACGACGAAAGCAGTGACAAATGAGTAATTCTAACGTTTCTTATGAAAAAATCCTTTCGGAGCTTTCGGAGCTTTTATTACTCGCCGCTTCAAAGGGAGCCTTGAGAAAGGCTGTATTCTCAAAGCCACAGGACAAATCAATAATAAAAGCAGTAGCGTCGCCGATATCCGTCGGCGGCTCTGCTTGTTTGCAGGTCGAATTTTTCCACACCGACAATAAGGCAACTCACAAAAATATCGTCTTGGACGAAGATGCTTCAGCTTGCGTTTCGAAAATTATATCGAGCTACGGACAGATAAATCTTCTCACCTCCCTCGGCGACTGCGAGCTTCGCACCTCAAAGGGAGGAAAATACACCCTCATAGGTGGAGAAAAACTAAAGAGGCGGCTTGAAGCGGACGCTCCCGTGGTACCCGTTTCATCGTTCAATAACCGAGAAAAGAAGTACATCTTAAGCGGCTCCGAGCCGTTCCTTGCTTATCTTGGGGTGTCGGATAAAAACGGACGCGTCTACGATAAAAAGCAGTCAAAGTTCAGGCAGATAAACCGTTTTTTGGAGCTTGTGCGCGACGTTGAGGATAAGCTGCCCAAGGGAGAAATACGCATCTGCGACCTTTGCTGCGGCAAGAGCTATCTTTCATTTGCCGTATATCATTATTTCGCAAATATAAAGGGATACAAGGTAAGCATGACCGGCATAGATCTCAAGAGCGACGTTATTGAGCATTGCTCCCGCACGGCACGTGACCTTGGCTTTGACGGACTTGATTTCGTATCGGGAGACATACGCGCGTATACGACTGACGTTCCGCCCTCGCTCGTAATTTCTCTGCACGCTTGCGATGTCGCCACCGATATAGTGCTCCAAAAGGCGGCAGATTGGCAGGCTGACGTTATTTTGTCAACCCCCTGCTGTCATCACGAAATGAACAAGGCGATATTAAGCCCTGCTCTTTCCTTTATCACCGACTATTCAATGCTTCGCCAGAAGCTCTGTGACGCGGCAACCGACGCCCTCCGCCTCAAGAGGCTCGAGGCGTGTGGCTATACTACGGCGGCGCTTGAGCTTATCGATCCCGACGAAACGCCTAAAAATATTATGCTCCGCGCCGTCCGCAAGCGTAATTTTAAGCCTGATTCACCCGAAGCGAGACGTGCGATGGACGAATATCTCAACGCAAAGCGCTTTTTGTGCGGTGACGAATTTGAGGGCTTGCATTTTTAAACTGTAAAAGGCTTTTATTATATGACATATCTAAATGCTAAAAAGTATCTTGCGAGTGCGCCCGAGCAAATAGAGAAAAGTCAACTTTTCGATCTGCTCTCACTCGTAGGAAATCCACAAAAACGAATAAAATATTTACGCCTTGCGGGCAGCAACGGTAAAACGGTTTGTGGGCAAATGCTCACGGCAGTGCTTTCAAAAACCCCAAACAGAGTTGGATTTTTGCGTATGCCCATAGGTGAGGAGCCGCGTGAGAGCGTCTTAATAAATAACGAGCCCATTCCCTTTGCGGATTTTGCAAGACTCGTAAGCACCGTCAAGCAAACGCTTCTCAACTCCGATTTAACCCCGACGCGCTCCGAAATTTTCCTTACCGTTTCGCTACTCGCCTTTAGAGAAAGCAACTGCGGGCTTGTAATTATTGAGAGCGACCATTACGGAAACGATCCGTCGCTAAATCTTCCATCTCCCTTTGCCGCCATAATTTGCGGAACACTTCCCGATTCTGACAACGCGGAGATAAGCCGCATCCGCGCTTTCGTTTCCCGTGGAATTGAAGAAATAATAAGCGCGCCGCAGAGCGCCAATGCTTATAAAGAAATAACGGATATTTGTTACTCGGCAAACTGCCGACTTACTCTTACGTCACGTAACGCGATCACCCTAAAACGCTGTACCTTTACCGGAACGGACTTTTCCTATAAGGGCGAGGAATACAGACTAAACGTATGCGGTGGCTTCCAGCTGCTCAACGCAACGATTGCCCTGGAGGCTCTCGAAATGCTTTCGCGCAAGGGCTTTGAAATACCCGCCTCATCAATCAAGGAAGGACTCTCAAGGCTTCGTCTCGCGGCAAAGTTTGAGGTACTCTCCGTCTCCCCCCTTATGATAGTTGACAGCACTCACTCCCCGTCTGCCATTCCCACGATGTGCGATGCCTTATCCGAGTTTGGCGACGCCGTTCCAAGGAAGATTCTTCTATGTCTACCCACCGCCCCGCTTATTTTCGAATATCTGAACGCCCTCACGGAGCGCGGCTTTACGGTATCAAGTCGGAGGCC
>JAZQTY010000190.1:0-14630 GCA_045631025.1 Eubacteriales bacterium | reverse complement strand
AATATATACTGACAGAGAGGGAGAGGTCATATTCAAAAAATATTCTCCCATAGGCGAGCTGTCAAGCTTCGCATCAAAGTATGCGGAAACGCTTTATAAGACTTGCAATCTTTCCGTAATTATCAGCGACAGAGATGCGGTAATTGCAAGTGCGGGCGTCTCGAAAAAGGAGTATTCGGACAAGAATTTGTCCGAGGAGGTTGAAAAAATTATTGAGGGCAGGGGCTTTTACAGCTGGCGTGAGGGCACGGATAAGCTTCCCGTTATTGCTGACTCCAAAAATCATTTTGTAAGATGCGCTATGCCCATTATAAGCGAGGGCGACGTTATCGGATGCGTGGCATCAGTATCCGACAGCGAAGCTGATAAGCCGCAAAGAGATACACCGTTCGGCGTTGAGGCAGAAGCCAAGCTTATACAGACTGCAGCAGGCTTTCTTGGCAGACACACCGAGGCGTAGTGCGAAAATTTGATAAAAAAAGGAAATCGCTTGTGCTATTTAAAAACGGTAGCAGAAGCGATTTTTTTGTTTTTTTAGTTATTAAAATATATAAAATTCACGTTTATTTCCATTGACAAAAACAGCGTGTTGGTGTATAATAATTGTGTATATCTTTTTCTTGAAGGGGATTTTGTTTTGTCGTACAGAGATGATCTTAAAGCGTTTGCAAAAGAACGCTCGAAGCTTATAAATAAAGTTATTTTGGCAGTTAAAATTACTGTCGTGGTTTTTGCGCTCGCGCTTGTGGCTACTACGGTTACGGTGATAGTTGACGTTGCGTCGTCTATGGGCTCATCAAGCCACGGAGGTAGCTCCGGAGGCGGCGGGGGTAGCTCCAACAGTGCTCCCGTTATTTCGCTCGTTGGCGGTGGAGACACTATATACGTTTACGCGGGCGAGAACATAAGCTGGAGAAAGTATGTCGAGGCGACTGACAGCGAGGACGGAACGCTTACGCCAAAGATAGAATCAAACGTTAATCTCGATAAGGTTGGGATATATGCGGTAACGTTTTCCGCAACCGACTCGGGCGGACGTAAGACTCAAAAGAACGTTACCGTTCACGTAACCAAGCAGGAATATTCTTATTCGACGCTCATGTCGCTTATTGACAAAAAGATCGAGGAGCTTGGAATAGACAAGCTTACTACTACCAAGGAAAAGGTTGAGACGGTTTACAAATTTGTCAATCGCGTAACTATAAAATCAGAATCAAATACCCCTAACGCCGCTCAAAATCGTGACAAGTGGCAAGAAGATTGGGTTGAGGAGGCAACGAGAACTCTAAACAAGGGTTCGGGAGACTGTTATTCGTATTTTTCTCTTTCAAAAGCATTTTTTATAAGGCTTGGAATAGAGCATAAGGACATTCAGCAGGATAACTCCAAGTGTACCATTTCCGGAATAAATACGCATTTTTGGTGTATGGTAAACATAGGAACAGCAAGCAGCCCTAACTGGTATTTTTACGATGCGACGGATCTTGGCGGAACATTTCCCGATGGAACGGATAACGGTTGCTTGAGAACGCGAGATGAAATAGATAACTATAATCCAAGTAAGCCGGGCACGGGATTTTATGCCTTTGACGACAAGGGTTATCCCAAGACGGCAACACAGAGCCTCTATTAAGGAGATCTTATGCAAAAAAACATACTTGAATATCTCGAGAATACGGCGGCGCGCGTTCCCGACAAGCTTGCGTTTTCGACGGGTAAGGAGGATATGACCTTTGGCGAGGTATATTCCGAGTCGCGCGCAATAGGCTCAAAGCTTGCCGCTCTCGGACTTTACGGCGAGAGCGTCGTTATTCTCATGGACAAGCATCCGAGGACGGTTACCGCCTTTTGGGGAGTTATATACGCGGGCTGCTTTTACGCCTGCCTTGACGAAAAAATGCCCCGCGCGAGAATTGACTCGATCATAGAAAATCTAAAGCCTCGCGCAATAATCGCGGACAAGCGCAATTTCAAGGCGGCAGAGGCTCTGGGACTTGAATATACGCTCCTTTACGACGACGTTTGTACTACTCCCATAGACGAGAATGTACTTCTTGATATTCGTCGCCGTCAGTGTGACGTCGATCCTATTTACGTCGTTTTTACCTCGGGCTCTACGGGAATGCCCAAGGGAGTCGTTGCGTGCCACCGATCCGTAATCGATTACACCGAGTCGTTGACCGACGCGCTCGGCTTTGACGAGAATACGGTCTTCGCAAATCAAACGCCTCTTTACTTTGACGCGCCGCTCAAGGAGCTTATGCCTACGCTTAAAATGGGCGCGACTACATATTTCGTACCGAGAATGCTGTTCTCGTTTCCCGTCAAGCTCGTTGAGTACCTTGATACGTACAAGATAAACACCGTTTGTTGGGTGGTGTCCGCGCTCGTGCAGATATCCTCGCTCGGTGCGCTCGAGGCGCATACGCCTAAATATCTTACAACTGTAGCCTTCGGCAGTGAGGTTTTTCCGCGCAAGCAGTACGACCTTTGGCGTGCGGCGTTGCCGAACGCAAGATTTTTCAATCTCTACGGTCCCACCGAGGCGACGGGCATGTCCTGCTATTGGCAGGCTCTGCGTGAGCTTTCCGAGGACGAGCCGATTCCCGTTGGTAGCCCCTTTGACAACACCGAGATAATTCTCCTTGATGCTGACAACAAGCGAGCAGACGAAGGCGAGATCTGTATCAGAGGAACGTGCGTTACTATGGGATATTACAACAATCCCGAGAGAACGGACGAGGCATTTGTCGTAAATCCCTTGGCACGAGCGTATAGGGAGATAATATACCGAACGGGCGACATAGGCCGATATAACGAGCACGGTGAGCTTGTGTTCGTTTGCCGCAAGGATAATCAGATAAAGCACATGGGGCACCGAATAGAGCTTGGCGAGATAGAAAGCGCGGCTATGAAAAATGACGGCGTTGCGCGCGCCGTGTGCGTTTACGCAAAGGAAAAAAAGGCGATCGCGCTCTTTTACGTGGGCGAGCCCGACGAGATGACTGTCGGCAAGGCTCTTGCAGACGTGCTCCCGAGATATATGCTTCCGTCGCTTACGCGCAAGCTTTCCGCGATTCCGCTGACGGATAACGGCAAGATAAACAGAACAGAGCTTCTGTCGATGGCAGAGAAGGACTAATATATTATTGCAGATTACTGCATTTTGAAAGGAAAAAGCAAATGGAAAAGGTAATTGAAATACTTACCGATCTTCACCCCGACGTTGATTTTGCGTCCGAGGAGTCGCTTATTGACGACGGAATACTTGATTCTCTTGATATTGTATCTCTTGTAGCGGCGATTGATACGGAGTTCGGTGTGACCGTCCCCGCAGAGGAGATAATCCCCGAAAACTTTAATTCGGCAAATGCACTCTGGGCGCTTATAACCAAGCTTGACGAGGAATAAAAGGGAGTATGCTTTTTACCTCTTATTCCTTTATCGCATTTTTGTGCGTGCTGTTTTTAGCGTATTTTCTCACTCGCGGAAAATGGCAATGGGTAACGCTTCTCGTCGGAAGCTACGTTTTTTACGCATTCGCAGGGCTTGAATACCTCGTATTTATACTGTTCACTACGGTGTCGGCGTACGTCATTTCTATGCTTATGCACCGAGTTAAGACGCGCGAGGATATTTACGTCGAGGAAAACAAGGAACGTCTTGATAAGGAAACTCGCAAGGCGTACAGAGCGCGAAAGAAAAGGGACAGACTACGTATACTTATAATCGGACTCGTGCTTAACTTCGGCGTGCTTGCCGTGCTTAAATACACGGCGTTCGCCGTTAACAACGTAAATTCAATTATAGGCCTTTTCGGAGGAAAGGGCTTAACGCTCCCCGAGCTACTGCTTCCTATGGGTATATCGTTTTATACCTTCCAGACGATGGGATACCTTATCGACGTTTACCGCGCGAAGGTTCAGCCTGAAAAGAATATTGCAAAGCTTGCGCTTTTCGTGTCGTTCTTTCCACAGCTTGTCCAAGGACCTATATCCCGCTTTTCGGAGATAGGAGCGCAGCTTACCGCACCTCATAGATTTAACGGCAAAACGTTTACCTTTGGACTTCAAAGAATTCTTTGGGGATATTTTAAGAAGCTTGTTATCGCGGACAGAGTCCTCGTTGCAATGAACACTATGCTCGATAAGCCCGAAAAGTACACCGGTGTTTACGTAGGATTACTTATAATTCTGTATTCGATACAGATATACGCAGACTTTACGGGCGGAATTGATATTACGATAGGTATTGCCGAGGCCATGGGAATAAAGCTTCCCGAAAACTTCGACAGACCGTTCTCCTCAAAGTCAACGAAAGAGTATTGGCGCCGTTGGCATATCACCATGGGAACGTGGTTTAAGGACTACATATTTACCCCTTTGGCGGTTACGAAGCCTATGATGAAGCTTAATAAGCGACTCGCGGGAAGATTTGGCAGAGTCGCGGCAAGCAAGACGGTGGCGTATATTGCGAGTGCCGTTACGTGGTTCGTTACGGGCGTTTGGCACGGCGCGGGCTGGAACTTTATAGTATGGGGAATGCTTAATTTCCTTATAATTGTGGTTTCCGAAAATCTCGAGCCGCTTTACGGCAAATTCCATAATAAATTTCCGCGTCTTACAGGGTCAAGGCTTTACGGATACTTTATGTCCGTAAGAACGTTCTTGCTTATGGGACTTATCCGCTCTCTCGACTGCTACCGAAACGTAGGGCTTACGTTCATTATGTGGGGAAGTATGTTTACGTTCTCCGGAGTTGTCGAACTCTTTAGTGGCGGAATATTTAAGCTTGGACTTACGCCCGTTGATTTCGTTGTCGTTATTCTTGCAATTTTACTCGTATTCTTTGTCAGCAGAGCCGAAGCAAAGGGAAGCGTACGAGAGTGGCTTTACGAGCGCCCAGTCGCATCTGCGGCGATCTGCGCGTCTCTTTTGCTCGCAACGCTTATGCTCGGTACGTACGGCTTTGGATACGACGCAAATCAGTTTATTTACAATCAGTTTTAACTGCTTTAAGGAAAACTAATTAAATGAAGAAAAGAATTATAAGCATTGCCGTGGCGGCGCTTGTCGTAGTTTTGGCGCTCGCTCTGATGCAGCCGCTTGTCATACCGAAATATATAGATAACCCCGAGGGTAGACTCGTCGGCGAGTACTACGCGGAGGCGGGAGGGCACGACGTTATTTTCGTTGGCGACTGCGAGGTGTACGAGAGCTTTGTGCCCGCCGTGCTGTGGGAAAAATACGGAATCTCCTCGTATATCCGAGGAAGTGCACAGCAGCTTGCTTGGCATTCGTATTATCTGCTCGAGGAGACCTTTGAATACGAAAAGCCGTCGGTGGTAGTTTTCAACGTGCTTGCGCTTAAATACGGCGAGCCTCAAGATGAGGAAAAAAATCGCATGACGCTCGACTCAATGCGCTGGTCAGAGCATAAGCTTGACGCGATAAACGCGTCGATGACGGGGGACGAGAAGTTGCTTGATTACGTCTTTCCTCTTCTTCGATTCCATTCGCGCATAACGGAGCTTGAGGCCGACGACTTCAAATATATATTCAGCTCACCCGATGCGGCGTCGCATAGCGGATATCTTATGCAAAAGAAAATCGTTCCTATGGCAAACGAGCATACCAACGTTTTACCGCTTAAAATAGACGAATACGATCTGCCAAGTACGTCAATGGACTATCTTGAGAAAATGCGCGTCTTGTGCGAGGAAAATGGAGCAGAGCTTGTTCTTATCAAAGCGCCCACGAATACTTATGCTTATTGGTGGTACGACGAGTGGGATAAGCAGATAGTTGATTACGCTAACGAAAAGCAACTCGCTTACTACAATTTTATTGACGATGTTGAGGAGATAGGTATTGATTTTTCTACGGATACGTACGATAAGGGCGTGCACCTAAACGTATACGGCGCGGAGAAAATGACGGAATATTTCGGCAATATTCTTGCGAATAATCACGGAATGAAAAATCCTTCACATACCGACGCCGAGATAGTCGCGTGGGCGGACAGACTTGAAAGATATAAGCAAGAAAGAGATTCATAAGAGGTGTAATATGAAAAAAGTTAAAGTTATTTTGGCAATAACATTTGCGCTTGCGATGGTGCTACTTGCGGCGTGTAACGGAAACAATACAGACAAGAACGAGCTTTACGTTGAATATAAGGACGTAAAGATAGTCATGGGGGCTGACGCCGACGAGATAATTGACGCGCTCGGTGAGCCGATCGACAGCTACGAGATAGGTGATTGCGGCGGACTTGGCGCGCAGGTGCTTTATTCCTATCCCTCGCTTGATATATACGTTCTTGAGAGCAAGAGCGGTAACGTGATCGATGCCATTTCCTTCCGAGACGATATAGTAGCTACTGCCGAGGGCGTTTATATAGGTATGGAGATAGACGAGGCAAAGACGCTTATGGGAGACGCCGATAATGAAACTGCAAAGCAACTTGATTACAAAAAAGGTGATTTTACCGTGTCGGTTGTTTTTGCGGACGGTGCAGTAAGTGCGATATCTTACGAAACAAACTAAAAAATGCGTTTGATACTGCATTGAGTATCAAACGCATTTTTTTATTTATTTATAGCTTCTTCAATCACTTCAAGAATTTTGAAGCGCGCATCGTAAACGGGCTCATCGGTATTGGTTATTATTTTATATTGATCCGGCGTAAGACCGACAGAAAGGAACGCATCGTCGTTTGTGCTGCTTGCCGCGTCAAGACATAGAGGAGGGAACAACACGCACCACCAATTTTGTCCCGCCGCTTTGCCAATCAAAACCTGCAAGGACAGATATTCTCCCGATGGGAAGCAGAGCGAGGCGTAATTTTTTGTGGGATATTCCTCCCGAACAAGTCGCACCTCGACTGGATAGTCATATCCATTCGCGTATACCTCTTTTTGAGCGCAGTCGCGTATGTCGTCAATGCTCTCGGAAATAATAATTTCCGCCTCCTCGATATTATCAGCTTCTTCGCCGAGCTGTGCGCTCATTAAAATGATCTTGTCGCGAACGGCGAGCTTAAGGGTCTGATCCTCATCGCTGTCCGAATTTGCGACTACGTGAAGCCGCAAAATGTCCTCGTAAATTTGTACCTCTCCGTGGACGGGAAATAGACCAATTATTAAAATAAGGGCGCAGATGCAAACGATAACGGTAATAGCTTTATTCATAAAAATGCTCCTTAAAAACACTTGATAATTAAGTATTTCTCGGATATGCGCATTTTATTCAGTAAAAATAAATTTTTAAAAAATTTCGGAAACTATTTCACGATAGCTCATATTGCTGTTGAGTATCCATTCTCCGGTTATTTTTGCGGCTCTTTCGGAAAGTCCCTTCGAGCGCAGATAAAGCTTAAAGGCTGTGGGGTTTTTAATTACACCGCTTTTTTGCAAAAGCTTTGAAAGGTCGGTGTCGGATACGGGAGAGGAAAGCGTGAGAGAAATCTCGGCGTCGGGCTTTACGAATGCATAAACGTCGTTCGCTAAAGAAATAATAATGCCCGCGAGCAGAATCGAAAAAAGGCAGAGTGGCAATAAAACGGAAAGGGCGCGACTTTTAGAAATCGCGCCTTCTTGTGTGTGCTTATCTTGCATGAGAAAACCTCCGAACGGTCATAACCACGAAACTATAAGAGCGATTATGTAGAGCGCCGCGCAGGCGATAGCGGAGGGGGATTTAACGACGTCGAGATACGAGTCGCGGAATTCTGCGGGATCCTTGATGACGGGCTTTCGGTAGTCGGCGTTAAGTCCGCGGTAAAGATAAGACTTATATAACCTTGCCGCTTCCTTGCAGAAGATTGCGGCAGAGATAAGGAATACCGTGGTAACGAAGAATATGAAAAATTTGGTACTGCCCGTAAGATTATAAAGAGAGCTCATATACGGCTGACCGAAAAGTCCGAACAGATTATAAAGAAAATGGACTATCATCGGACCGAAAATAGAGCGTGTTGCGTAAAGAGTCATCGCAAGAATTGCTCCTGCAAATACGTAAACGGGAAGATTTACTATATCAAAATGAAGCATTCCGAAAAACAAAGAGGAAAAGACTATTGCGCGCATAACTCCGCCGCGCTCGTATTCATGGCAAAGGATTCCTCGGAAAACGAATTCCTCGCAGATGGCAGGGATAACGGCGTACGCCAAAACAAGATAAAGCTTGGTCGGAACGGTGCCGTTGTCCTTTGAAACGAACGTGTCGTAAAGAGTAAAGCTGCCAGAAAGACTGTCAAGTCCACCGAAAAGCAGGCTGATAAGAAGTCCGCCCGAGATCATCGTGAATGCGGCGGCGACCATTATCGGAATAGCTCCGGGGCGAAATGCGCTGATCCTCAAGCGCTTGATATAGCCGTCCCCCCAAAGGCGCGCCCATATAGCGCCGGGAAGCAGGAATATCATCATTTGAAGAATAACGACGCTGAAATACTCGTTCTCTCTGTTGAGAAGCGTCATATCAATGACCTTTGAGAGAAGTAAAAGAATATACGTTGCAAGCACTACGACGGTAGGCTGAAGCACTATGGCGTCGCTCTTTTTATTTTCTTTTTTTATTTTCTTATTTCTTTGAGGTCGGGGCGCTTTGGTGCCCGACGGCGTTTTCATTTGCGTTTTGTGTGAATCGGAGTTCATCGGGTACTACCACCCCTCCTTCCGTTATTATTTTTAAAACCGGAATATCCGTGTCTGCGACGGGAAGCTCCTCTGCTAAAAGATCCGAGAAGGAAATTCCTATTGAGACACCACCGAAATTTTGCAAAAATCTATCATAGTATCCCATTCCGTAGCCGAGTCGCATGCCGCGCACGTCAAAGGACAGCGCGGGAACAAGACACACGGTATCTTTTTCAAATACCGAAAGCGTTTGGGTGCTTTCGATGGGCTCGCATATCTTGTATGTGCCAAGCTTTAGCTCCTTAAGCGAGCGTATCGCGCGAAACTCAAGACGAACGTCTTCTTTATGTGAAATTGGGAAAGCAACCGTGATTCCTTTTTCCAAAAGGCGTTTTGCAAGAGGAAGAATATCGGGCTCTTTGCGAACGGGGAAGAACGATAGAACGGTTTTCGCGCATATCTCGTCGATAAGCCTTTCGGCATGTGCGCATATTTTCTCGCTTTTAGCGGCGTAAGCGTCCTCGCTTATTTGCTTACGCAAGTCAAGCAAAAGGCGTCTTGCTTCTGCCTTGCTGCTTTTATCAGTCGGCAATGACAGCATGGCGTAGGTCGTCAGCGTCGCTCTTGCCGCAGAAAATCTCAACTATCTTAAGTCCCATTTCAAGCGCTGCGCCCATACCGCGTGCCGTAAGAATTCTTCCGTCAAGTGCTACCTTGTCGTAAGAAACGGTAGCGCCCGTAAGTCTATCCTCAAATCCCGGGTAGCATACGGCAGTCTTGCCCTCGAGCAAGCCCATATCTCCGAGGATTGAGGGAGCGGCGCAAATAGCGGCAATATACGAGCCATTCTTGTGTGCGTCAAGTATTGCTTTTTTTACAACCTCACTTGCCGCAAGATTGAGCGTGCCGGGCATACCTCCTGGGAGAAATATCATCTCGGCGTTTTCGTCAAGCGTGTCCTTGTCGGTAAGATCGGTGTTTACGGTGATGCCGTGAGCACCCGTAACGGAAGCTCCGCCTACACCGACGGTCTTGACCGTGAGTCCCGCTCTGCGCATAAGATCGAGCGGACATAGCGCTTCGATTTCCTCAAAGCCCTCCGCAATAAACATATATATCATAACAGTCCTCGATTACTTGTTAAAAAATTCTCCGAGATCGGAAATACCGACAGTCGATTCCTCTCTTGTAGCAAGATTCTTTATCTTAACGATTTCCGCCTCAAGCTCACTGCCACCCATTATAAGAACGTGAGAGTAGTGTCCCTTAACGGCGTAGTCGATCTGCTTGCCGAACTTCTTTGAGCCGATATACATAGAGGAAACGACGCCGCAAGCGCGGAGCTTGTCCGTGATCTCAATGTATTTCTCGTATGGAACGTCGTCAAAGCGCGTAACGAGCACCTTTGTGCCCTCGTTATAAATATCGGGAATAAGCTTGTGAGTTACGAGGAAGTTCTCAAGTGTAACGTCACCGAAGCCGAAGCCGACGCCTGAAACATTGGTGTTCTTGACGAAAAGACCAACGAGATTGTCGTATCGACCGCCGCCGAACATAGCGCGATTGTTTTCGGGAGCCTCGTCAAACACCTCGAAAACGGTGCCCGTATAGTAGTCAAGACCGCGGATTATTCCAAAGTCGAATACGCAGTACTTGTCGAGATTTGCTGCCTTAAGGGCAGAGAAAAGCTCGATGAGCTCGCAAGCGCCGCGAGACTCGGGGCAAAGCGCTGCCGCTTCCTCTACGCTCATGTTATATAATGCGTCGATCTTGGCGATTTTATCCGCAGTAATTCCAAGCTCCGCCATATCCTTTTCGTAAGCCTCACGCGTTACTTTGTTTTTGCGGTCTACGACCTTGGAAACACGTCTTGCTCCCTCCGCATCAGTTCCCGCGATAGCCGCGATTACGTCGTTGAAGAAACGACGGTTGTTGATGTGTACCTTGAACATAGACTCGTCTGCGTCAAATCCGCGCAAAAGCATGATGGCGGTAGAGATTACCTCAAGGTCAGCCTCGTAGCCGTCACAGCCGAATATATCGACGTTTACCTGCCAGTGCTCACGGAGACGTCCGCGCTGTGGACGCTCGTATCGGTAAAGGTTGGGGATAGAGAACCACTTGAGGGGGAAATTAAGCTCGCCTATCTTACCTGCAACGAGACGCGCAACGGTAGGAGTCATTTCGGGACGAACAGCAAGCCTTCTTCCGCCTCTGTCCGTAAAGTTGTAGGTCTGCTCGTTTGCAATTTCCTCTCCGCTCTTGGCGATATACATTTCAAGAGATTCGAGCATAGGTCCGTTATATTCTTCAAATGCGGCAAGCTCAAGGGACTTACGGATTTTTCCGAAGAACCAATTTCGCAGACGCATGTCGTCGGGATAAAAGTCACGGGTTCCTTTATAGGGTTGTGTTGATAAAAGTTGAGCGCACATAATAAAATCCTTTCAAAAAGACGTTTACATTCAAATTTTATTATATCACATTAGAGCTGTTTTGTCAATCATATCTACCAACAAGAAGCATTTTTTTCGTATAAAATTAAAAATATCATATTACCTTCAAAAAATATTCAAAATGAGGACACAGAAATATAGTATGATATAATATATTAAAATGCGGAGGTGTGACCTTTGTTAGAAATTAAAAGCCTTGTTGCAGAATACCGTTACGGTTTTGTTAAAGGACTGTCGCTGACGGTAAATGAAAAAGGAATATTTGGAATTTTGTGCGCGGATTCCTCTGATAGAGCGACTATTGCGCACGTCGTATGCGGTTGCGCAGAAAAGGAGTCTGGAGAGGTGCTTATAAACGGCGAGCCTGTCACACGCCAGGAGCTAAAGACGAGAAAGAAAATACGTCTCGTACCCGAGGACTTGATTCTTGAAGGAATGACGACACCGGTGGAGCATCTCGAATTCGTGGCAGATGCCTTGGGCGTTGCCGCGGATAAAAAATACCGACAGGTGAGCGAGGCGCTTGAGCTGTTGGGCTTGGACGAGGATGCAAGACGCCCCTTTTTCTCGCTGAATAAAGCCGAAAGATGCCGTCTCTCACTTGCCGCAGCTCTTATCGGAAATCCCGAATGTATCGTTATAAACGATGCGTTTACGGCGATAGACCGTAAATCGGCAGCCGATATTTTTGAACTGCTTAAGATGCTTGCCAAAAGAAAGATTATCATACTGCTTTCTCACAAGCCCGCCGAGGTGAAGGAGCTTTGCGAGCGCGTTGCTATCGTTAGCGGCGGAGCTGTGGTTATTGAGGGTGAGATTGCTGAAATTGAAAAGAAAATCAACGCTACCAGAGAGCTTCACATAAGCGCGAAGGGCGAGATTGATAAGGTTGTCGAGGCTATAAAGGGAGTAGATAAAGTCGTAGACGTTAAGGTAAGCGCGGCAGGCTCGAACAAGGTAAACACGTTGATAATCGAGCACTATCCCGATACGGCTATAAAGGATAAGGTGTTTGATGCCTTGAGTGAAGTGAATTCACAGATGCTTTCCTTTAAGGAAATAAAGCTTACTCTTGACGACGTATATTATTCACTTACCGCGGCAGACGCAAAGAGAGCGGAGACTTTAGGCGGGCAAGCAAACGTCAAGGAAAATAAGGCGATACGGAGGAATAAAAGATGATAGCAATTTTTAAAAGAGAATTTTCCTCTGCTTTTTCTCGACTTTACGGATATATCACGATAGGTCTTTCTCTTCTTGCATCGGCGATATTTTTCGCTATGTATAATCTGGTTTACACGATTGAAACGGTGAACTCAACGTATTCTATGACCTCGGTGATTATGGCGTTCATTATTCCGATCGTAGCGCTCGGCATATTTCCCGACCGCAAAAAGGGAAACACCGACTCGCAGTACGACGTAGTCCCGACGAGCACGGTCAGCGTGATTCTCGGCAAGTATCTTGCCGCTTACGCGATTGTCCTGATACCAACCGCGTTTACGGCACTATATCCTCTGATAGCGGGAATGTTTGGAGTTCAGGACCACGCCCAGTCGTATTCGTCGTTTCTCGCGCTCGTTCTCTTTGAGGCGGCGTGGCTTGCGGTCTGTTTCTTTATAGCAAGGATTTCAAAAAGCCGCTTGCGTGCGGGAATTTGGTGCTATGCGGTAGGAATACTGTGGTTCTTTTCGGGCGTTTTGACGTTCTTGATACCGGTGGCACCGATAGCGTCGCTGATTGCGTTTTTGGTGTTTATTCCAGGGCTTGGAGCTTTGCTGTGGTATGTGAGCAAACGGCTCGTGCTTTCAGTTGCCGTGACCGTGATTGCAGAGGCGCTGATGACTGTATGCTACTTTATTTTTACGGATAAATTTTCAAGTTTGTTTGAGGCGTTTATCCGTTCAATATCGATATTCCGTCATTTTGAAACCTTCTCATACGGTATATTTGAAATTGAGGGAGTACTGTTTTTTCTCGTTGTATCAGTTCTGTTCGTGTTCTTGACGTGGAGCGTACACGAGCGCACTTACGAAAAAAACGTAAGCACTATGCAGTTTAGCATAAAAAAAGCAACGTCGCTTTTCTTGGCAGTATTGCTCGTTATTTCGTCACTTGGCGTGACGGTTGCGGCGGCAATCGTGCCCGATACGGCGCTCTCGTACGATATTTCAGGCTCAAAGCGTAGTACGGTTTCCAAAGAAGCGAAGGCGTTTCTCCGTACGGTCGATAAAGACGTTACAATATATCTTTTAGAGCCCACGGGACTTGAAAATTACGAGCTGTATTTGGAGAAGATCGCGGCTTGCAGTCCTCATATAAAGCTTGAAAAGATATATTATTCAAGTAATCCCGAGTTTTACGCTGAAATCGGACGCGCATACGATTCCGTTACGGCAAACAGCTTGATTGTAGAGTGCGGAGAAAACAAGCAATACGTAAGCTATTATAACCTTTGTAAATACGCAAATCCGACGTTTAAAATTCCGGAATGTACCTATGAGCAGTACAGCTCTTACACGTATCAGGTGGCGCTTAATTACAGCAACGATCAAGCGACGTTGATGGCGTTTGAGCTTGGCACGGAAACGTATTTTAACGGAGATACGGCAATTTGTGAGGTTATAGGCTACGTGACGGCAGACGTGATACCCACGTGGTATTATCTTGACGGACATGGTGAGTTGAGTCTAAATAGTGCCGCAAATCCCTTTGCAGGGGCGACGGCTCTCACGCTTAACGAAAAAATCCCCGACGACGCTTCGGCAATACTTATAAATATGCCTACGAGTGATATAAGCGAAGCCGAGCGCGATATGCTGCTTGAATATCTCGAAAACGGAGGTCAGCTTACGTTTATCACGACTCCGGATAATCTTTCTATGCCAAATCTTTGCGCCGTTCTTGAGGCTTACGGACTGTCTGCAGAGAATAAAACGGTAGAGGTGAGCGTTATCGAAACGGATGAGAACGAGGAAGAGGATACGGCCGAGGTTACGAAAAAGACCGAAGAGTTTATTCCCGTTATAAACAGTAACAACGACGTGTTTTATCTTTTATCCTCGCTCGGTGACTTTGAGTCAACGATAAAGGGAGCAAATCCAATAGTGTTTGATCAAAGCAAGGCTACCGCATCGAAGTTTATTACGGATATTCCTCTTTTGACAACACCGGCGGGCGAGGGCGAGGCAAGCTATACCGTAGCCCGTGCTGTTGAAGCGCCGAGTGGAGCGAAAATCGCTTGGTTCACGGCAGGGAAATCGGTGAACGACGTGTCGTCAGACGTTTACGTTTTCGCCGCACTTGCACTTGAATGGGTAACGCTGAAATTTGAAAATCAAGCGCCAACCGTTCCAGCAAAGCTTTACGTTCCGTCCTCGACAGTGCTTTCGTCAATGACCGCAATTATCATTCCCGTAGCGATAATCGTATTAGCACTTGGAATTATGACGGCGGGAGGAATAATTTATTACCGTCGCAGGCACGGAAAATAAATACGGCTATTAGTCGCATATGAAGCTAAATAAAAAAGAAAG
>JAZQTY010000189.1:0-14023 GCA_045631025.1 Eubacteriales bacterium | reverse complement strand
CCGGTATACGTAAGGAAGGCGGCTGACGGACTTTGCGCGTACCTTGACGACCTGTTCGGGCAGGATAAGATGCCTCTTTGCAAGGAGGCTATCCGCCGTATCGAGCGGAATGCTTAAAAAAGCTTATTCAACAAAAGGAGTTGATTTGATTTGAAAAAAACTCAAAAACCGAGTTATCTGATTATAGGCTCGGTGGCTATCGGAGTGGTTTCGCTGCTTATAATTTACGTAGTTATGATAGCCACGGGACTTATTCAGGTAAGCAGAAATCACATAGTTATAACTACTGCCAGCGCAGAAAAGGTATACGACGGAGAGACGCTTACTGCCGACGGGTGGGAGCTTGCTTACGGGAATCTGCTTGCAGGACACGAAATACAGGCAGAGGTTATAGGAAAACAGACCGAGGTCGGAACGAGCGACAACAATATAGCGCTTGTTATTTACGACTCGCAGGGTGCTGACGTTACGGCAGATTACGAAATAGAATATCAGCTTGGTACACTCTCGGTAAAGGGTAAGCTTTTATCCTTTGCCACGGGCTCGGCGCAGAAATATTACGACGGCGAGCCGCTTACGATAGCTGCCGATGCATGGCAGTTCGTCGGAGGAGAGCTTTCCGAGGGACACTCTTACACGGCGACAGCCGTAGGACAGATGACGACTATCGGATCTACTCCCGTAAAGCTTGCGGTATCCGTCGTTGATGCGGAGGGCAGAGACGTTTCCGCGCAATACAGCATTGAGGTGGTTGAGGGCGTGGTCGCTATCGTGCCTCGACGAATAATAGTTTCATTGGAAACAAGCGGTACGGTTTCAGAGGACGGGGCTGATCTTGAGTCAAACGGAACTATCGTTTCGGGAAGTCTGCTCGAAGGACATACGGCAAAATACCGTTCTATGCAGAATTCAAATGGAAATTACAGTGCTGAAACGGTATTTGTGTGGGTAGTTGACGAAAACGGTAACGACGTGACCGAGCTTTACGAAATCGTAACTGCGGTTGGCGACATGACCATAGAAAATCCAAACACTTTTTTTCCGCGAGTCCCCTCTGATCTCCTTGACACAAGTGAATACGAGGACTTGTTTGACGGGAGTCTGGGCGAGTATATCGAGGGAAATCCCGGGGGACTTGATATAAACGGTGACGGAATTGTGGATTTCCCGATTGACGAAAACGGCATGATAGATATTGACGGCGACGGAGTGGGCGACGTGCCCGCAGACCTTGCCGGACTTGCGCTTTTGCAGTGCTATATAGTAAATACGGATCGTGACGGCTACGTATATCTGCGTGAAAGAAGCTACGGTGATTACGACGGTAACGACTGGACGGAGCCCGAAATTTACGAATATTCAATGACTCCGTATCTGTTTTCGGCAGAGGCGGCGAGCATTGGCGGCGGAGTGTCAAGCAGCGCGACTGTAACGCCGCTTCTTGAAGGCTTGCGCTATTCCACGCCGTATTATTACAACGCGGGTATTGCCGGCTCTTATAACGACTGCTATTCGGACGCTTATCCTGTTGCAAACGAGGCTTACGCGGTGTCTTATATTTCTTATGAATTTTTGGCACAGGACAGCCTTCCTTTGATTAGCGATCTTTCGGCAGACGACGAGTATTACGACTATGTTTTAAATACGTATAGGACTATGAGCGGAAGCTTGTACGAGCAGCTTTTGGCTATTGCCGAGCAGAACGGACTTTCGCCCGATGATCCCGATATAATAGTCAAGGTAGCCGAGTATATAAGAGGCGCCGCACAGTACAATCTTGAATTTTCCGATATCCCCGGCGGTGAGGAGGGAGTGATATACTTCCTTACCGAGGGTAAGGAGGGAGTTTGCCGACATTTTGCAACGGCGGCAACCCTTATGTACAGAACGATGGGAATTCCCGCAAGATACGTTACGGGCTTTGCAACGGAGACGGAGGCGGGGAAGGATACGATCGTTACCGCCTTGCAGGCACATGCGTGGGTGGAGGTTTATATTGATAACGTCGGATGGGTGCAAGTAGAGGTTACTCCCGGAAGCAGCGGACAGACGCCCGGTGGCGGAACGCAACCGACTCCCTCGGAGGGTCCCGACAGCGGACTAAACGGAAATAACGCAATGGGCGTTGTCCCCGATGACGTAAAGAACGGCGGAAACCAAGAGGTGGCAGTGATAATGACACCCAAGAAAGGATATCATTATCTGCGTACCGAGAGTTACGGAGACTATGACGGAACGAACTGGCTCTTGCCCAAGACCTACGGCTCTGTCGGTACTGTTTCCATAACGCCGTTTACCGTAAATCTGCTTGCTTTGAGGGGCGGAGCATCTTACGATATGAGTATAAGGATAGTCGCGCAGAATATTCCTTATATGGCGCCGTATCTTACGGAAAAGCTTAACGAGGAAGCTACGTCGAACGATTGCGTAATTACTGCTCCCGGTATCAGCGAATATCGCCTTACTTACAGATATTACGACTATTTCGCAGCAAGCAGCTGGAGCAAGGTATCTTCGGAGTATTCCGATATTGAAAGCTTGTATTATCAGCAGGTAAAGAATCAATATTTGAACGTTGACGGTGAAATTGAGCAATATCTGCTTGAGAAGATGGAAAAGGACGGATTTACCGCCAAGCTTGAGGTGAATTCCGACGGTACGTATAAGGCAAGCAAGAAGAATATTCAGCTGATTGCCGCTTACGTTCAGAGTCTTGCAGAATACGACTCGGATTATAGCTGTAAGGACGCGCCTGCGGGAGTTGACGGTATCAGATACTTTATCGAGGAATCGAAGGAGGGCGTTTGCCGACACTTTGCAACGGTAGGTACGCTCATTTTCCGTACGCTCGATATTCCCGCAAGATACACGGTAGGATTTTTAGTAAATTCTACGGGTAACGAAACTACGGTCTTTATGAAAAACGCACACGCGTGGGTTGAGGTCTACGTAGAGGGAACGGGTTGGATTCAAGTAGAGGTAACTGCTCCCGATACGTCAAATCTAAAGCTTGAGATACACATTCCCACATCAAGCGCAAAGAGCATCGTTAACGGCAAGGCTTTGGTTTCCGAGAATATAAATTGGGATAAAATCGGTTCTGCAAACAACGGAGAATGGGAATATATCCCTGATAAAAATAAATGTATTTACGTTGGAGAGGAAAAGGCGTTTGAGGGCTGGTGGTTCTCAACGGAGGGCGTTGTTACTACGGGTAGCATAACCTATGTCGGAAGCACTACTAACAGAGCGACGGGGATTGTAATAAAGAATGCTGCAGGTAATACCGTTTCAAGCAGCAAATATACCCTCAAGTACGACGGAAAGCTTGAAAGAACTGCCATTGAGATAAGATTTACCGCGGCAGGCGGAGTCGTTACTGACGATAAGAGGTATCATAACGAGCTTGCGTCCGTAGAAATCGTAACGGAGGGAGTAAGCAGTCTTATCACCGAGTACGATGCAAACGGCAACGCTATAAGGACTCACAAGCTTGAAGATTTCACGGTAGTATACGAGTACGATAAAAACAATCCGATTCCCGAAGACGAGCTTGAATTTGATACGGAGAACAGAATTATAGAAGTAAATCTCGTTATCGACGGAGTTGATATAATCGAGAGATACTACCACGTAACCTACGGTGAGCACGGAATGCTTACCTATGAGGAATAAGAGAAGCATGAAAAATTTTTTGAGAAAGGAGGCGCACGGATATGCTTTACGAAAGTTACGCAGAAAAAATTAAAAAATTTGCGTCAGTCAGAGATAAGATACTTAAATTTAAGTTTCTTATTATCGGAGTGCTCGTCGGGAATTTTATCTTGACCGTGTGCTTCCTTGCAACGCAGGGCATGATGCTGGGCGGAATACGCGGAGATACTGAATATACGTACGGAAACGACGTAAAGTTCAACGCGACGGCTCTTTTTGCCTTTCGCCCTACTATGGAATATAGCGCGGACGGCGAGAAATGGGAAAAAGAAGCTCCCGTTATGCCGGGAGAATACAAGGTTCGCGCCGTAACTCACCGCCTATTTGTGATACCGCAGAGGAGCAAGCCTGTTGATTTCGTGATCAATAAAAAGGACTTGATTCTGACGCTTGAGGACACAGAGCTTGAGTGGCGAGAGCTCCCGACCGTAAGAACGAGCGGACTTGTCAGAGGAGACGTTTTAAGCTCCGTAAACGTGGACGTTGATAGTACGGGCGTCGGAGAGGCTAACGCGGATATTGTTGAGAACACCGCTTCCGTTACCTCGAAGGACGGGAACGACGTTACCTCGGCTTATAATATTAAGGCAGAGGACACTGTCGTAAACATAATTGAGAAGCTGTTGACTCTCAAAGCAAACGATGCAAAAAAAATGTACGACGGAACGTCGGTGCAAGCAAAAGGATATAGCATTGTTAACGGAGGAGTCTTTGACGGACATAAGCTTGACGTAAGCTTTAGCGAACCGGCACTTACTAACGTCGGACGCAAGAATATCAAGATAACCGGCGTTAAGATATTTGAGGGTAGCGAGGACGTTACCGCCTTTTATCGAGTCGTTACGCAGGACGGAGTCGCAGAGGTTACCAAGCGCCCCGTAAGAGTCGTTGCGGGTGACTTTGTGAAGGTATACGACGGCAAGATGATAAATCTCGCCGAGAAGTTCGCGCTTTACGATGCCGACGGAGACGATGATCTTCCTGCGGGAGACACGTGGAAGGTAAGCTCGTCTTACAAGGTGATAAACAGCAATCTGATAGATCCCCAGGAAATTATCGGATATATCGGCTCGGTACGTATTGAAAACGCCTTTGAAGAGGACGTAAGCTTCAATTACGATATAGAAGTTGACAACGGTAATATTAAGATAAGCAAGCGCCCCCTGACGCTTAAAGCTGTTAAAGAGGAAAAGACTTACGACGGCGATACGTTTGCCGCATATCGGTACGAGCCGATAGCAGCGGGTGCTCTTGCCGTAGGTGACAGTATCACCGTGAAAATGAATTCTCCCGCTCTTAAAAACGCGGGAAGTGAGAGTATACGCTTTTCTTCCGTTTCCGTAAAGAGCTCGCGCGGTGACGTAACTCATTGCTATGAGATAAGCAAAACGGGCGCGACTGCCGTTATCAAGCCTATTTCTATCAAGATCACTATGCTTGATTTTGAAAAGGAATACGACGGCAACAGAATCGCGTTGAGCAGTCCCGCAAACTACACCGTGGACGGAAAATTCGTAAGCGGACACGGAATAGCAGTAGAGCTTATAAATCCCGACGAGTATATTTATGCTTGCCGCGATAAAGCCTTTGACGTTAGGTATTATATAACCGTTGGCGGAAGCAAGAATACCTCTATGGAGAAGAATTACGACGTCAAGGTCGTAAATAACGCGAAAATAACGATAACCTCAAGAATAATTTACGTAAGCGCGAACGATATAAGCGGACTTACTTATTCGGCAAAGGATATCAAAATTTCCGAATTTATCGGAAGTAAGATAATTTGTGAGCATTATCTCGGAAAGCAGTATGATTTTACCGTTGATTTCACGAAGAAATACAGAAACGCGGGAACGTTTGACTACACGCTCGATTGCCGAGTATGGCAAGACGGCGAGGACGTTACCGACGAGTTTGATATAAACGTAACGTATACGGGGGCAAAGTCGAGTAAGATAGTTATAGCTCCGTATGAGGTAACGGTATCGCTTCGCGATTACGGAAAAATATACGACGGTGTGACAACGCTGTTCAGATACGAGGACTGTATAAACGTAAGCAGCCCATTGCTCGGCGGTGATAGCCTGACGATCAACGGATTCCTCGATTGTACCAACGTAAATCGTGACGGTGACGGAAACGTAATTCCTTACGTTCTGCCAATTACGCACAGCTTTACGCTCAAGTCAGGCTCTGCCGAGAGCAACTATAAGATTACCTATGCAAACGGCAAGCACGACGTAAGAATTACCATATACCCATATGAGGTCAAGGTAACGCTTAAGGACGTGAATAAAATTTACGACGGCGACGTGGTCCAGTACGCACAGTGCATTTCCGTAGACAGAGATCTTGTACTGGGAGATTCGCTGACTATCGGAGGATTTAAGTCGGGCATAGTCAACGTTCAGCGCGACGACGACGGAAACGTAATTCCTTACGTTCTGCCGATAACGCACAGCTTTACGTTATACGCTTTTTCTATTGAGGGTAATTACGATATAATCTACGTTGGCGACAAGCACAGTGTGAAGATTACCATAGAGCCGGTTGACGTGCTCATAACCGCGAACGATTACGTCAAAATGTACGACGCAAAGAAGGCGGAATTTAAGAACGTCAATTCAGTTACGCTCGTTAAGAACAACGGTACGTATACGTATAAGGACAAGGACTCTTACGCGCTCATAGGAAGCGACACGTTGACGCTTGGCTTTGGCGGCAACGCCGAATACGTTGACGTCGTGCGATACGAGGGTAAGACTACCTACGGATACTATTCTTACACGGTGGATTGGAAGGTCAACAGTAAGAATACGGGCAACTACGACGTGAGCGTTGACTACACCAACGACCAAAAGAAGACCAGCAAGGTGACTATCGTGCCCGTTCTCGTAAAAATAACCGCTATGGATTACGAGCAGGTTTACGATGCGACCTACGTCAGCATTTACCAGCCAAAGGTCACAAATATCGCCGTAAGCACGGGATATTCTGACGGCTCGTATACCTCCTATAAGAAGATATATATGAGTGGCGAGCCCGCAAGCGCGCCCTACCACTATCTTGATTCTGCAAATAAGGATAAGATAAGCTATGGCTTTGGAAACAATGCGGAGTATATAAACGTTCTTCGCGATGCGGACGGAAAGGTGGCAGACTACCGATACACCGTTGAATATAACGTCATCGAGAGTAAGGACAGTACGGTTACAGACAGAATAATAGATAACTACGACGTCGTGATCGAATATACTACTGACTCAAACGGCGACAAAACGCCCGATTGCAGTACTATAAGAATATATCCGATTTCCGTCACTGTGAGCGCGAACGACGTATCAAGGTATTACGACGGAACGGCGTACAAGATTACTGACAGCGGACTTCTTACCGTAAAAGTAAGCAACACATACGATTTTGATAACGAAAAGTATATTTCTTATTCTACCGTCGGACTTGCAACTCTTGACGGAAAGCAACAGACTTATTACGAGATATTCAAGCACAAGGAAGGCAAAACAGACAAGATTGCAAAGATAGCCTTTGCTTTCGTAGAATCGCAGGAAATCAAGAACGTTAAACGCGACGAGTACGGAAACATTGTGGCGTATGAGTATACCGTTAAATGGGGCTTTTCCGACTGCCTTGCGGATAACTACGAGGTTACGGTAACGTATAAAGCAAGTAAAACCGTATACGACGAGTACGAAAATCCAATAGAGACCGTTCGTTACAGTACCATACTAATAAATCCCGTCGTAGTATATATCGACGCAAACTATTATTCAAAGACTTACGACGATAATACGGTAAAAATTACCGATGAAGGCGTTATATCCGATATGACGGTTAAGTCTCTCAAGATTGACGGCGAGTTTATTACTGTAAGAAGAAATCTCGCAACCGTGGGCGGCAAGACGCAGAATTACTACGAGCTTGTAAGCTACGTTAACGGAAAGACGACAGTCGTCGAGAAGATGATACTGCGTTTCGTCGATATCGACACGGGACTTACGGTTGACGGATACGTTGACGTAAAGCGCGACGCGAAGGGAAATGCAGTCGCGTACAGATACAACGTTATCGGAGAAATGCTTGACGGCGCGTTGCTTTCAAACTATGAGCTTGAGGTGACTTACGAATCAAGTGAGTTAGATGAGGATACGGGAGACGAGATAGAATTCAGCCGTATGAATATACTTCCGAGAAGTATTTACGTTACCACGGAATCAAAGGAATTTGCTTTTGACAGCAAGGCTCATTCCTACCCCGTAGGAAAAATTGAAGCAGGCGTGGATAACAACAACGACGGTATACTCGACACGGGTATTCTCTCTCACCATAAAAAGAAAGAGGCTGACGGCGTTTGGAGCGACTATCTCTGGATCACGCAGGTAGGCACCAAGACGAATACCGTGGAGTTTAACGTCGTAGCAAGCAAGGACGGCGTTGATAAAACGTCGAACTATGAAATCGTTTGTACCGGCGGAAAGCTGACCGTCAAACCGATTACGGTAACTCTTTCGGCAAAGAGCGTAAAGACGGAGTATAACGGCAAGGCGTATGACGCAGTAGGCGTTAAGTCCTACGACAAGGTAGCGTTGTTCGGCGCAGATAAGATTCTGTTCGCTCGCGCGGCTACCAGCCAAATAGACGCGGGTAAGGGACATACTTACATCTCAATTGCAGTTATCAAAACTCTTAACGGCTACGAGGTTTATTACGGTGATCCATACCGTATGAGAACTGTAACCTATCAAAGGAAATCGGCAAGCGAGCAAATGAGGATCGTCGTGACCGACGGACAGTATATAATTATCGGTGTTGACGATACTGTAAGCTACCATACCTACGATCCGAACAAGACGACGTACTCGAATTCCAACGCAAGCGAGTGTAGCAATACCGAAGAGGAAAACTATTCTTACTATGAATTTGATAACGTGGACGGAACGGCAATCGTTGAGAAAAGAAAGATAACCATCGTTTGCAGCAGCGAAACGTCAAGCGGCGATTCCGTTCGCGGAACGGCAAGAATTACCGTTGGTAGTATGATTGATGGACATTATCTCTATTTCCCGACGAGTGGAGAGGCAACCGAAAAGGGTGTTCCCGTTGCTAATACCGTACGCTACGAGGATATAGCGATATATTCGAGCAAGGATATGACCTCCGATACGAAGCTTGACGAATCAGTTAAGAATAACTATGATTTTGAAATAATAGACGGAACTCTTTTAATTAAATAAACGGTATTCAAAGTCATAAAAATCCGAGAAGGGCTTGATTGTAAAAACAATCAAGCCCTTCTTGGTTTATTTAAGTTTAAAATCCTATTTCAGCAGAAAAATCGTTGAGCGCCTTTACGTATCCCTCTTTATCGGTTATATACGCAAGAACGTGCGCGGCGTTAGGAATTTTGACGAGCTGTTTTTTAGCCGTACAAGCCTCGTAAAGCTGCTCGCTCATATATGCGGGAACAAAATCGTCCGCATCACCGTGAATAAAAATTATGGGAGTTCTTGAGCGCTTTACTTCATCAAGCGGAGATGCGTCTTTTATACGAAAGCCTCCATATATACGAGCCCCCAGCTTAACGAACGGATAAAGGAATTTTACGGGAAGCCCTTTGCCTGCCATTACCGTGCGAATAATCTCGTCGGAGCTGCTGTACGGGCAATCCGCGAGTACGTATCTTACGTTTTCGGGGAGTCCTCTGCCTGCCGCCATAACGACGGTCGCCGCGCCCATAGACACGCCCGTAATAACTATCTTGACGTCGTTTCCGAAGCGCTCGATGACCTTATCTATCCAAAGCAGACAGTCGCGCGACTCGTTGACGCCGAAGGTGACGATGCGTCCGTCGCTTCTTCCGCACGCGCGCTGATCGACGAGCAGGGCGTTTCTGCCCATGGTGAAGCAACGCTCGATGCCACCGCCCATGTCGCGCTCCGAGTTGCCGTGATAGCCGTGAATAAGAATTTCAACGGGCGCGCCCTTTTTACATTCGTAATATTGACCGCGCAGCGTAAGCCCGTCGTGCGATACAACAAACATATCCTCGTGAGGCAAATTGCGCACGTTTTTCATCCAATTCAGAATTTCTGCGTGATGCGGAACGTATTTTTTGCCTTGAGGTAGGGCGTATTCGTCTTTTTGTGGCTTTTTCCTTCGCGGTGAGTAGAAAAGCTGCTTAAAGCAGATAAACGACAGCACTAACACGAAGGAAATCAGTAAAAACATTATTATGCCTATGGGAATAAGCCACCAAAATTTCATAAAATTACCTCTTTAGTTAGTGCGGGGAATCAAATTTTTCCGTATTCCTCGGACAGATCGACGCAATCGAGATTTGCGGGCAACAGACGGAAGGAGAAATCTATCGTATCCTCGCTTATTCTGTATTCGGGAGCAAGTCTTGGACCGCAGGAGTGCGAGCCGATACCCGCGTTGCGGTAGTCGATGTGTACGACTGTTTCCTTGAGGGGAACGAGCTCGTAATCGTGCGCCGTCTCGGTGAGCTGGGCGTCCGAATAGTGAGAGCAGTTAAAGCTGAACGGCTTATCGGTGCAGAGCGCCGCAAGACCGTGACCGTAAATATTTGATACGCTTACCCAACGCGTGTCGGTATGAGCGCTGTTTTCTTGCGGCATCACGTAATGCTCAAAATTATCGGTAGCCGTCGTGTTGAAAATACCAAGCCTTGACGAATGGCGAAGGTCCTCGTAGCTCTCGCCGTCACCGCGACCGTAGTACGACACTCTTTCGTTGTGCTCGGGCATAGTGAAGGTATATCCAAAGCGCGGAAGCTCGGGAGATGGAGTATCAAATGAAAAGTCCTTCTTTTCGGCGTGCGAGCTTACGATAACGCCGCCCTCGGCAAGCACCGTATAGGTGGTCGTTACGTAAAGGAAGGGCATTTTTGCCGCCGCGCCCATCGAAATTTCGGATTTCAGCACGGCCTTTTTGTCCGTAACCTCTACGACGTCGAAGCTGCGACAGTCGCAGAGCGCCTTGTTGTATCTCGCGTTCTTCCAATCCGCAACGATTCGTCTGTCGTTAGAGGTGGGAGCGCGCCATACGGTGGGCGTTATGGAAGAAGCAAGCATTTCTTTGCCGTTGTCAATTATGGAACAGAGCGCGCCCTCCTGCTTGTTGAAGGTGTATACGGTGCTTGCAGTAGTTATCCGCATAACCTCGCCGAGGTCTGAAAGCGTTACCGTTTTATCGCTCGGTATGCTTTTCTCAAGGCATTCGTTGGCAGAAATAGGCGCTGTAAATGAAACCTGCTCAAAGCCTATTTCATAAAAAGCCTCTGCCCATTCGGTTGCCGTATTAGTGAGGACGCTTACCGTAAGCTCTCCGCCAAGAGATTTATCAACTCCCGAAAGATCGATAAGGAATTTTCTTGACGTCTGCGGCTTTATTGCGGGAGAGGGAATGAAGCCCTGCTTTACGGTCTTTCCGCTCTGCTCAAGCTTCCATGCAATCGAGTATGAATCAAAGCCCGTGAAGTTTTTGAGATTTTTGATTCTGAAGCTGCCCTCCTCAAGGCTTGCCTCGGTGAGTGCAAAGGGCTTGATTACGTTCTTATATTCCTTAAGTCCCGTATGAGGACGGCGGTCGGGATAGACCATACCGTCAACGCAGAATTCCGCGCTGTGAGGATACTCGCCGAAATCTCCACCGTAGGTGTAGCGGGGAGCATTGTAAATATCGTTGCCCGTAGCTATCGAATGGTCGCAGAACTCCCAAACGCAACCGCCGAAGAAGCGGTCGTTTGCATAGATAATGTCCCAATAAGCCTTGAGGTCTCCGGGACCTACGCCCATCGCGTGCGAGTATTCGCAAAGGAAAAGGGGAAGATCCTTTACTTCCTTCGAGGCAAGATAAACGTTCTTGCAATCCTCGGGTGCCCAGTACATATAGCTCATAATATCGCAGCATTTTTGATCGCGGTAAAAGTTTCGGGTGAGCTTTATGCTCTGGGAGTTAAATAGCTTATACGAAGCGTGACGTCTTGAAAAGTCCTCGCAGTGAACGATACAGTCGGGCTGTCTTTGATGAAGATAATCGTAAGCCTTTGCTTGATTTTTGCCCACTCCCATCTCGTTGCCGACGGACCACATAATGACGCACGCATGGTTCTTATCGCGCTCGAAAAGGCGTTCTATTCTGTCGAGGAAGGACTCCGTCCAATCGTCGCTGTCGGTAATCAGATCCCAGTATTTGTTGTCATTACAGCCGTGAGTTTCAATATCCGCCTCGTCGACAACGTAGAATCCAAGCTCGTCGCAAAGAGTCATAAAGCGAGGGTCGTTCGGATAGTGGCTGGTGCGGACGGTATTGATGTTGTGACGCTTCATAATAAGAAGGTCGTTTCTCATATGCTCAAGGGGAACGGCGGCTCCGAGAATAGGATGGCTGTCGTGGCGGTTTATGCCCTTTGCCTTTACCTTTTTGCCGTTGATATATATAACACCCTTGACAATTTTTACGCTCTTAAAGCCTATCTTAAAGGCTATATATTCACTTCCTGCGCGGACAAGGAGCGTATAAAGCGCGGGAGACTCGTCGCACCAAAGCACGGGATTTTTTACGCTGACGGTGGGTATAAGATCGGTGCGCGATGCGCCCGAGGCTACCGTCTGACCGTCGGGAGATATTAGAGTATATTCATATTCGAGAGACGAGTTCGCTTCGGTCTCGATTGCTACGGTAGCGGCAGAAAAATCGTCGGAAAGAGAGGTACGCACGTAGGCGTCCGTTACGTGAATCTTATCACGCGCGAGCAGATATACCTCTCTGAAAATACCCGAAAGCCTGTATTTGTCCTGGTCCTCCATATAAGAGCCGTCGCACCACTTGAAAACGAGGACCTTCAGGCTGTTGTAGCCCTCCTTGAGGAATTCGGTCACGTTTATTTCGCTCGTGCAGTGGCTGACTTGGCTGTATCCCGCAAGCTTTTCGTTTACGAAAAGATAGAAGCAGGAGTCAACGCCTTCAAAATTTATATAGATTTCCTTTTTCAAGAACTCCTTGCTGACGTAGATCTCTCTCGAGTAGAGCGCGGAGGGATTGTCGGCGGGAACGAATGGAGGATCAAAGGGAAAGGGATACTCGTGGTTCGTGTACTGGGGAACGTCGTAGCCTCGACCGAGCACGGTCTGCCAGCTTCTCGGAACGTCTATTTTATCAGCGCCGCAAAGAACGAAATCACGAGCCGTAAAATCCTCGATAAGGTTCGGAGTGGGATAAAACTTAAAATCCCATTCACCGCAAAGAGATATAAAATTTTTGCTGGCGCTGCGACTCGCCGCAAGCGCCTTTTTTTCACTTTCGTAAGGAATAAAATACGCGCGTGGCTTTTCGCAGTTTACGTGAAGAACGTCGTGCGCGGTGTGGTAAGAAAGATCAAACATTAGGAAGGTCTCCTTTTATATACTTATATATATTACATTTTATATTCTATCACAAAAAAAAATCAAAGTCAACATATACGAATAAAAACGGAGCAGAGAGTTAAAAAAGTTGCTCCCGCTCCGTTTTTGACGTTATTAAAATATCACGCGCCTACGCTTTGTGATCAGGTCGTTTGCTCTCAACCAACACAACACTACTATTATATCACAAAAAAACGGATTTGTAAAGAGGAATATATGCAAAAACACGATAATCTGCGGTTTATACAAAAAATAATTGTAATATTCTAACAAATTGACAGTTGAAATATGCGAAAAAGTGTGATATAATATGAGTGTAAAGATAAGGAGGTACGGTCCGATGAGAAATTAAAGCCGCTTCTTTTTCAAGGCAGTGTGTGAAAAATAAATTGGAGGAAATAAAAATATACGCTTTGTAAATACGAATAAAACGCATTTATGTGAAAAAAGCGCGGTGTGTGAAAAGTCCTTGAAGAAAAAGCCAAAAACGTTCGTCCTTCGCAAAAAGGTTGCATCGGTTAAAGATATAGTGCAGAAAGCATGATGCGGAAAAGATTATAAATTTAAAGCTTAAAATAATTAGCTTACGGACGTGCCGATAGAATTGATTTTTGTGATGAGCTTCACCTGATGCGGCGATGCGAACGACAGATTAAGAAAGGAAGGTAGCCAAAAAGATGTTAGATATCAAGAATCAGCGGTGACCCTTGATTGTATTTTGTGAAGAAAGAATACAATCAAGGGTCACCTGTTTTTTTTGTTTTTAAAAAAAATCATTTATCTTTTCGCAGATTCCGTTAAATCGGATGGAAGCTTTTCGATTTCCTCGATCCGCACATCCGCTTTATGGGGAATAGGTTTCC
>JAZQTY010000188.1:0-1685 GCA_045631025.1 Eubacteriales bacterium | reverse complement strand
GACATAAACGAAGGCATCACTATGTCTGCTTTTGATGCTAAGCAATTTATGGTGATTTTGATTTTTGCCTTGGATAACGGTTATAATTTTTCGGATACAGAGACTTTCTTGCATAATATCTGCTTTTTCCATTGTATTGCTTCTCACCTCCTGCTTTTATAATATCATAATTATCATATAAAATCAATGCATATAGATAATTCTGTTTCGAAAAATGCAAAAATATCGGTAAAACATATTTACATTAGATAGCAAAAGTGATATTCTTTTTTTGAAAGGATGTGATTTATATGTCTTTGTCGAGGGAAGAATTATTGAATTGGGTTGAAAATCGTATTGTATTTGGTGAGGGGCTTGATATATTAAAGAACGATTGCGAAATTATTGAATTCGTTCTTGACCACTGCGAAATTGACGTTCCCGATCAAAACAGATTTTTTATAAATGCGGATTACGAGGATATACCGTATTTTGTGATAAGAAAACGCAGGAAGAGCCTTGGTGACCTTGTTCCACCAAGCCTTCGTGAAGGAATAGAAGCCTTGGCATATACCGGTTCTTACGATTATTCGCACACCACCGCCGAGTGGGGAAGTGTCATAAAGCTTGGAATTTACGGATTGAGAAACCGTGTATCCGAATATGCTATGAGTCATTCCTCAAATGTGAACGCAATGGGCTTCTGCGAGCAGATATTGAGGGTGTATAATGCCGCGTTAAGATTTATGAAGCGTGCTGCCGACACAGCCGCGCTGTGCGGAAGGACGGAGATGGCGTATTCGTTGCTTCGCTTGACCAATCATGCACCGTCCAATTTATTTGAGGCTTTGCAAACCTCAATCATATACTATCATCTTCAGCAGTTCTTTGACGGTACATATTTAAGAACGCTTGGAAGACTCGACAATTTGTATTATCCCTACTACGCGCGTGAAAACAAAAATGAAGCTGATAAATTGCTTTTGGATTATATCAAAGAGATCGATCGATTGAAAGCGCCTGCCAACATTCCGTTTGCCCTTGGCGGAACGGATGAAAGCGGGGAATGCTTGATCAACGAGCTCTCATATGTTTGGCTTGATATGTACGAAAAGGCGAGAACCACCAATACCAAACTTCATATTTTATACTCGGAGCATACTCCCAAGGACATTATTAGGAAGGCCTTTCGCCATATCCGCGGGGGAAATAACAGTATCGTATTTATGTCTGACAGGCGTGTAATCGAGGCTTTGGAAAAACAAGGGGTTGCGCATCAGGATGCGGTGGATTATCACGTTGTCGGTTGCTATGAGTGCGGCGGTGCGGGAGAGCTCACTTGCTCCTGTAATGCGCGGGTGAATATCCCGAAGGCGTTGGAGCTTGCTTTGAACGGCGGCAGGGATATGCTTACGGAAAAACTCATCGGATTGGAAAATGACGGGCATTTTGAAAGCTTTGACGCGCTGTATAGAGAGTTTGAAAGACAGCTGACGTATTTGTGCAAATGCGCTATGACGGTTACCGATCTGTATGAATCACGTTATGCGGAAATTCATTCCGCGCCGATCCTTTCGGGTACGTACACATCGGCACTCCAAAAGGGCGGAGATCTATATCTGGATTATTCTGCCAAATATAATAGCTCTTCCTTGAATGCAATCGGTCTTGCGACTGCCACCGATTCCTTGGCGGCAATAAGGAAG
>JAZQTY010000187.1:0-9007 GCA_045631025.1 Eubacteriales bacterium | reverse complement strand
GATATCGTTGACTACACCTTTACTGCCACGATGGAAGATGCGCTTGACGAAATCGCTAACGGTAAAGACACCGTGGAGGGCCTTCTTTCCGACTTCTACGCTGATTTTTCCAAGGAATTGGCAAAAGCAGAAGAAAAGATTTCGAAGGATTCCATCGATGTTCCCGTCGAAGTTACGGATATTCTTTGTGATCTTTGTGGTGCTCCTATGGTCGTGAAAAACGGTCGTTTCGGTAAATTTGCCGCATGTCCGAATTATCCGACCTGCCGCAACACGAAGCCCCTCTCAAAGACCGTGAATACGGATAACGAGGAAAGCGCGACCGAGGAAAAGAAGGTCGTTATTGCTGACTTTAAGTGTGAGAAGTGCGGCTCTGATATGGTTCAGAGAACCGGACGCTACGGCTCCTTCTTCGCTTGCGTGCGTTACCCTGAATGTGACTTTACCAAGCAGAAAACGCGTGACGTGGGCGTTCCTTGTCCCAAGTGCGGCTCGAAGATAGTTATGAAAACGGGACGCAACAAGACCGTATTTTACAGCTGCGAGAAATATCCCGAATGTGATTTTTCATCGTGGGATCTTCCTACCAACGAAAAATGCCCCAAGTGCGGAGAGATGCTCTACCGCAAGAAGGGACAGCCCACTCTCGTTTGTAAGAAATCCGGTTGCGCGTTTAAAAAGCCCTACGAGGCGTCGGCAAACGGAGATAACGAATAATGGAAAAAACGGTTAACGTTTTTGGCGCGGGGCTTGCAGGCTGCGAGGCGGCTTGGCAGATAGCCAAAAGGGGTATTAAGGTAAGGCTATACGAGATGAAGCCCCTAAAATATACCCCCGCGCATCATTCGGAGAATTTTGCGGAGCTCGTTTGCTCGAACTCCTTGCGCTCTGACAGCACGACGAACGCCGTCGGACTTTTAAAGGAGGAGCTTCGCCGCATGGGATCTCTTATCATGGAGGCGGCGGACGCTACGAGAGTGCCCGCAGGCTCGGCGCTCGCAGTTGACAGAGATAAGTTTTCCGCGTATATTACGGAGAAAATAAGAGAAAATGAAAATATAACCGTGGTTTCGAGTGAGGTCACGGACCTGCCCGAGGGAGAGATCACCGTTATCGCAACGGGGCCTCTTACGTCTGACGTATTTGCGGAATATATAAGACGCGAGCTCGTCGGAGAGGGACTTCATTTCTTCGACGCGGCAGCGCCCATCGTCGACGCGCAGACCATAAACATGGACGTGGCGTTTTTCGCCTCGCGGTATGATAAGGGCGATGCGGATTACATCAACTGCCCCATGACCGAGGAGCAGTATAACGCCTTTTGGGAAGCGCTCGTAAGCGCCGCCGAAGCGCCTCTTAAGGAATTTGACAAAGAGGAGCAAAAAAATCTCAAGGTTTTTGAGGGCTGTATGCCCGTTGAGGTCATGGCAAGGCGCGGACGGGACACGCTTCTTTTCGGCCCGTTGAAGCCCGTCGGACTTGTGGATAAGCGAACGGGAAGCAAGTCGCACGCGGTGGTTCAGCTTCGCCGTGAGAACGACGAGGGAAGCATGTATAATCTCGTCGGATTTCAGACTCACCTCACCTTCCCCGAGCAGAGACGTGTGTTCAGAATGATTCCGGGACTTGAGAACGCGGAATTTTTGCGCTATGGAGTTATGCACAGAAATACGTATATAAATTCCCCCGGAAAGCTCGACGCCACCTACGCGATGAGAGACAAGGCAAATATTTTCTTTGCCGGACAGATGACGGGCGTTGAGGGCTATATCGAATCGACGGGCTCGGGATTCGTCGCGGGGCTTAACGCGGCGGCACTGGCGCTTGGCGAGGAGAGGACGGTATTTCCGAGAACTACCATGATAGGCGCTATGGCGCACTACGTTTCGGAGGGCGGGAACGGAGATTTCGCTCCCATGAACGCAAACTTCGGTATAATCGAGTCGCTTCCCGAACGAGTTAAGGGCGGAAAGATAGCGAAATACGAAAAATACGCCGAGCGCTCACTCGTAGCTATCGGTGAGATATCGGAGAAAATACTTTAAGGAGAAAAGAATGCAAAGAACGGATATTTGTGCTCTTGAAAAGGCAATAGGTTATACGTTTAAAAATAAAGAGCTGCTTTTTGAGGCGCTGACTCACTCGTCCTACGCGCACGAGCTTCGGGCGAGAAAGGCGGACGCCGTTTGTAACGAGAGACTTGAATTTCTCGGAGATTCCGTTCTGTCCTTGGTTACGAGCGAGTATTTGTTTACGAAATACGCGGGACTGCCCGAGGGTGATCTTACTCATATGAGAGCGGCGCTCGTTCAGTCGCAAGCTCTTGCGTCTTACGCAAGAAAAATAGAGCTTGGAGATTATCTTTATCTCGGACACGGCGAGGAGAAGAACCGCAACCGTCAGTCCATTCTTGAGGACGCCTTTGAGGCGCTTCTTGCCGCAATGTTTCTGGATGCGGGCGAGGACGGCATTGACAGAGTAAGGGAATTCTTGATACCCATAATCAAAAATCAGATCGACAACGGAGAGAGCATGCTCTACTCCGACGCCAAGACCGAGCTTCAGCAGCTTACGCAGGTTAGCGACGGAATGACTCCCACCTATACGGTCGTTGGAGAAAGAGGCCCCGATCACGCAAAGGAATTTGAGGTTGAGGTAAGACTCAATTCAAATCTTATCGGTCGCGGAATTGGAAAATCCAAGCGTGAGGCAGAGCAGAACGCCGCGCGCGAGGCGCTCAAGCTTTTCGGAATTTAACTGTGTTGAAAAATAACAATAAAACAAAGAGGCGAAACGCAAAAATGCATTTCGCCTCTTTGTTTATTTTTTGGAAGAACGCTTGGGTTTGGACGCGTTCTTGCTTTGAGAAAATTTCTTTGTCTGTGACTTTCCGTGAAATTTACTTGCGTTGTTTTTTACAATTTTGCGGTTGTCATTTTTAGGACGGTAATTGTTGTTTTCGGGGCGCACGAGGCATTTTTCATCAAAGCCTATGAGGTCATCTCTGCCAAGCTTTATAAGTGCCTCGCGAACGAGCGGCGCGTTTTCGGGACGGTTATATTGCAAAAGCGCGCGCTGAAGCTGCTTTTCGTGATAATCGGTTGCAACGTACACTCGCTTCATGGTGAGCGGATTTATGCCCGTCTTGAACATGACCGTGGACGCCGTTCCCGGAGTGGGGTAATAGTCCTGTACCTGCTCGGGGGCGTACTTGTCGCGCTTTAAGCAGAGCGCAAGCTCAAGCGCATCCTTAAGCGTTGAGCCGGGGTGGCTCGACATAAGATAGGGCACGAGATACTGCTCCTTGCCGATCTCCTTGGTAAGACGGAAATATTTTTCGCGGAAGCGCTCGTAAACGCCGAATTCGGGCTTGCCCATGCAAGAAAGAACGGCTGACGAGCAATGCTCGGGCGCGACCTTTAGCTGACCGCTAACGTTGTCCTTGACGAGCTTGCGGAAGAAGGAGTCGTTCTCGTCGTGTAACAGATAGTCGAACCTAATGCCCGAACGGATAAATACCTTTTTAATCTTCGGCAGCTTTTCGACCTCCTCAATGAGCCTTATATATTCCGTGTGGTCGGCGACGAGATTTTTGCAGGGCGTGGGGGCGAGGCATTTTCTCGACGCGCAAACGCCGTCCTTAAGCTGCTTTTCGCAGGCAGGATAGCGGAAATTTGCCGTAGGACCGCCAATATCGTGAATATATCCCTTAAAATCGGGCAATTCGGTTATCTTTTTCGCTTCCTCGACGACACTCTCGATGCTTCTTGAACGAACCGTGCGTCCTTGATGGAAGGCGAGCGCGCAGAAGTTACAAGCGCCGAAGCAGCCGCGGTTGTGCGTTATGGAGAATTTGACCTCGGCAATCGCGGGAACGCCTCCAAGCTTCTCGTACGAGGGGTGATAATTTCGCATAAAGGGCAGGGCGTAAACGCGGTCAAGCTCCTCGCGCTCAAGCGGAGGCATGGGGGGATTTTGAACGAGCATTTTGCCGTCGTACATTTCAACGATAGCGCGTCCGTTAATGGAATCCTGGTTTTTGTACTGTATTCCGAACGCCTCGGCGTATTTTTTGTCGTCGGACTTTAACTCGTTGTAATCAAAGGTTGCCGCAACGTCGTAATGTATCTTTTCGTCGGGGCGGCAAACGTAGACCGTACCTCTTACGTCGTGTATCTTCTTGACGGGAACGCCCTTGTCAAGCAGTCGCGCGATGCGAAGAAGTATGTTTTCGCCCATTCCGTAGGTAAGTATGTCCGCGCGGGAGTCTATAAGTATGGAGCGGCGAATGGTGTCCGCCCAATAGTCGTAGTGTGCAAAGCGGCGCAAGGACGCCTCAAGTCCTCCGATAATTATCGGGACGTCGCCGTATGCCTCTCTTATTCGGTTGCAATAGACGATAGTTGCTCTGTCGGGGCGAAGCCCTGCCTTACCGCCTGGGGAATAATAGTCGTAGGTGCGCTTTTTCTTGGCGGCGGTATAGTGAGCCACCATGGAGTCTATGTTTCCCGCAGTTACGAGAAAACCGAGACGGGGCTTTCCGAACTCGCGAAAGGCGTCACAGCTTTTGTAGTCGGGCTGTGAGAGTATCGCCACGCGAAAGCCGTCCGCTTCGAGAACTCGGGAAATAAGCGAAACGCCGAAGCTTGGATGGTCGACGTATGCGTCACCCGTGACGTAAACGAAGTCGGGGCGATCCCAGCCGCGCTCGTCCATATCCTTTTTTGTTATTGGGAGAAATCCGTTTTCCATGTAAAGTACCGCCTAAAGATAGTTTTCAACGTATATTATACCATGAAAAGTCCAAGTGTTCAATAAGAAAATATAAATTTAAGTCGATAGGCGACGAAAAACCGACACGCGTGTAAATCAGCGTGTCGGCTTTTTGCGCTCATTTGCCTTTTTTTGCGCCGAGAAGCTTGCGCAATAGGGGATTTAAAAAGGTGGGCGGACGAACGAGAACTATTTTCATGGATTTTCTCCTTTCTGAATTGACGTTATCTTTTGCCGAGCAGCATTATCCCCGCTACTGCTAACGCGATTGCTTCAAGAAATACGAGAAAGCAGGGTGGCAGTAAAAGCGAGAGAACGACGCCGACGCCAAAGCAAAGGGCGCAAATTCCTACCGTCGCGGTAAGCTTCACCTTACACATATCGCATAACCTCCAACGTTATCTCTATGAAAAGTTTATGCACGTTTTGCGGTATTCGTGAGAGCTTTTTGGAAATAATTTAAGCTTGTCTACATATATATTTATATATGGAGGTGTGTTTATGATAACTTTTTGCGGAGCTTTGAATTTTGAGAGCGGTATCGGGGATTTCTCCGAGCTTCAAAGGATGCGTAGCGAGCGAGGCGCGGGCTGCGCCTTTATAAACGGTGAATACGGCGTGCTCTGCTACGGTGACGGGGGGGACAACCCGTTTTCACAGCCGCTTACGTTGAAATACAATAATTCACTCTATACTGCGGTGATGATCGCAGTGTTCGACGCAGCCCTTGATTCGGGCTCGCTTACGGAGTCCGTTCTCGTTGGATATTTGGAGGAGGGCGAGGAGTATCTCGAACGACTTGACTTTGATTTTTCTTTGGCGCTTTACGACGAAAGGCGCGGTGAGCTGCTGCTTTTGAGGGGTGGGTGCGGAGAAAGATCGCTTTTTTATACCGTTCGCGACGGAGGAATATATTTTTCCTCCTCTCTTGCCTGCCTTGCGCGTCTGTACGGCGGATGCGTGCGAGTTGACAAAGCGGCGCTTTGCGAATATATTACGGGCGAATATCTCCCTTTGCCCTGCAATCTATTTACGGATATAACGCCTATAAGAGCGGGGCGGGGGATACTTTGGTCGCGCCTGGGAATGAACGACGTATACGTAAGACGGGCAAGCTCTCCCCAAAAGAGAGCGCGCGTTTGCGAGGAGCTTGATTATTCGCCTAAAGGTGATATGCTTCGCGCGCTCACGGATAGTCTTTTTGCCTACGGCTATCCTCAATTTGATTTCTGCGTGCCCGCCATTCTTCAAAGAATAGAGCGTGCGCGTGCGCGGGGAGAAGGACGGATATGCGTCGAGCTTCCCGCCCTTACGGATGACGAGCAGTATTTATCGGAGAGTAGGGAGCGCTTCTCTTGGACGTGGGGCGTTGAGCTTGAATACGTTAGGAGCGGTAAGAGGGCTGTAAGTAAGCGGGCGCTTAAGCGTATGGAAAAATCAATCGACGCCGTTTTGAAGGATTTTATTTCAGACTCCGCTTGCGTATTGCACGGACTTGGCGCTGACGTTTTGGATAACGCAAAAAATGAAAAGGACGCGGCTTTGAGAATAAGAAAAAAGGCCTTGCTTTGCCAAACGGTGACGTGGCTTGAAAAATTCAACGTCGTTCTCGTTTGAATGCGGATAGGCGGCTGCCATTTCGGTTATAATATTCGTAATATTTTTATCGTGAGGTAATTTAATGCAAATAACTTTAACCGATAATTACGAGCAAAACGTTGAGCTTATGCGTCAAAGGCTTCGAGTAAAGGACAGCTTTGACGTTCTTGAAAAAACCTTGAAAATCGATAAGGGGGAGCTTACGCTCTTTTTTATCGACGGCTTTGCCAAGGATACCGTAATGCAAAAGCTTATGATGCATTTTATCTCCGTAAAGAAGGTTTCGGAGAGGGCGCGTGACTACGTAAGCAAAAACCTTCCTTATATAGAGACGGACGTGACGGACAGCGTTGATGATATGATAACTGCCGTTATGTCAGGCTGTACGCTTATGCTCGGCTCTTCGTTTGGCAAAGAGGCAGTAATTGTCGATACGCGGACTTACCCCGCAAGGGAAACGAGCGAGCCCGAGGGCGACAGAGTTATGCGAGGCGCGCGCGATGGCTTTGTGGAAACGCTTATATTCAATACGGCTCTCGTGCGCAGGCGAATAAGAAACCCCGCGCTCACTATGCAGTATTTCCCGATCGGCAGGGATTCGCGCACGGACGTGGTTATGTGCTACATGAGCGACCGAGCTGACCTCAAATACGTAAAGAGCATTGAGGAGCGGCTTAAAAATATAAAAACGGATTCGCTGACTATGGGGCACGAGTCGCTTAAGGAGTGCCTTGTCAAAACGCGGTGGTATAATCCCTTTCCGAAAATTCGTACTACGGAGCGCCCCGACGTCGCCTCGGCGCAGCTTTTGGAGGGGAGCATTCTTATCATAGTTGATAACAGCCCCGAGGTGCTGGTGCTTCCGTCTACGGTGTTTGATTTTATGCAGGAGTCAAACGACTTCTATTTCCCGCCGCTTACGGGGACTTATATTAAGCTTGTGCGATACGCGGTGTTCTTTTTGACGCTCGTGATGACTCCGATATGGTATCTTATGATAAGGTATCCGGAGCTTGTGCCGTCGTTTTTGACCTTTGCCATGCCCGAGGAGACGGGAAAGCTGCCGATAATAGCGCAGCTTTTGATAGTTGAGTTTATAATTGACGCGCTGCGACTCGCTTCACTAAATACGCCGAATATGCTTAACAACTCGCTTTCGGTGGTCGGAGGACTCATTCTTGGGGATTTTGCGGTCGACATAGGCTGGCTTATCCCGGAGGTCATCGTTTATATGGCGTTCGTTGCAATAGCCAACTTTACGCAGAGAAGCTACGAGCTTGGATACGCGATAAAGTTTTTGAGGATACTTTTGCTCGTTGCCATAGCTTTTGCGGGATTTTGGGGATTTTGTGCGGGCTGGCTGATAATTCTCGTCTTGCTGGTTACCAATTCTACGGTCAACGGAAGGAGAAATTATCTTTATCCGCTTATTCCTTTTGACGGACGGGCGCTGATATCACTCGTGTTTAGAGTAAAAAAGAAGGACGCAGATTGACTTTTTGGGGGCTTTTTAGCCCCTTTTTATTATTGCGCGCGTATATATATAATAAAATGAAGCTTTTTGAACGCAAAAAAAACGAAAAAGGGCGGTGAATCTTACCGATTTTAATGAAAAAACTCGATAAAAGCATCAAATGAGAAGAAAAAAGCTATCGTTTTTGTACAAGTTGTATATTTTATTTTGTTATATTGGTTATAATTTCTATGTTATGACTATATAAAAACTATTGAAATTTGTTTCCATATATGGTATAATATCAAGGCTTGATGTGCGTAGAAGCGAGAGGTTGCCGCTAAAGTGACGATTTAGCGGGTAATTTTCGCGGAGTATGTCCGTTTGATCGGGCGAATGCAATCAAGGTAAACACTACCCGCTCCGGCGCGGAGTCGGGCGTTTGGCGCTCCCCGAGGTCACTTACAGATGCTGATGTGAGATGAATTCGGCTTTTTAAATGGATGCAAACAAAACGCACGGCATAGTGTTGGCTTGAATTGCGCCCCCTGAAACGCAGTTCGTACCGAATTGCGAGTATGGTTTCTATCCGCTGTGCGGCACGAACAAGCGAAATCTTAAAAAGGAGGAATAAACAGGTGGCAGTCAATGAAAAGATCAGAGTAAGACTGAAGAGCTACGATCACACCCTTATCGATGCAGCAGCAGAGAAGATCGTAGAGCTTGCAAAGAGAAACGGCGCAACCGTTTCCGGTCCTATCCCGCTTCCCACTGAGAAGGAGATCGTTACCATCCTTCGCGCAGTGCATAAGTACAAGGATAGCCGCGAGCAGTTTGAAATGAGAACTCACAAGAGACTCATCGACATCATGAAGCCTTCTCAGAAGGTCGTTGATGCGCTGATGAGCGTAGAGCTTCCCGCAGGCGTTGAGATCGAGGTAAAAATCTAAATCAAGCACCGAGATCGAAACAAAACAAAGATAACAGCCGATGCGGCGCTTTATAATAATGAAAGCTCCAGCAGGTCGGTAACTTTGTAAATCATGTTGGCGCGCACCCTTATGCGTCAACCAATAATTTACAGGAGGAAAACAAAAATGAAAAAGGGTATTATCGGTAAGAAGATCGGTATGACGCAGATCTTCGACGAGGTCGGAAACGTAATTCCGGTCACCGTTATCC
>JAZQTY010000186.1:0-2276 GCA_045631025.1 Eubacteriales bacterium | reverse complement strand
TTCGCCTCACCCGTAAAGAAGGTGTAAACGCCGGTTATATGAGTATACGACATCGGCTCGCTTAACATGATGGGCTTGAGTCGGCTGTTTAGGCGGGGAATAAAGGCATATTCGTCGCTGACGGCACCGTATGCGTCAAGCAGCTTGCTATTCATTTCCGAATAATCGTAGGGCATGACGGAAAAGCCGTCAAGACCGTAGGTTACGTTTTTCGACTCCTCTGCAAGGTGTGAGGAAAGTATTATCGCCGTGTCGTAAAGCTCTCTCGCGCTTACGTCCTGCCGCTCGATACCGAGCTTTTTGTCAAGCGTAGTGCCGCGGTAGGCAGGGGCAAAGGCGAGCGTAAAGCTTGAGAAAATGAGCGCTAACATTGAGAACACGCATACGAAGCTGTAAAGAAGCTCCTTTAGACTGTCTCCGTATCTGCGAGTTATCAAGCGCGTGATAAGGAAAACCCAAACGGGCAGCAGCAAGAGCGCAAGCTCTGCGACCGAGAAGGGTATAAAGCTTGTCGAATGAGCGAGTATTGCTCTGAAAAATGAGCTTATATAGCGGTTGAAAAAGTCGGAAAATCCTTCGCTGAACAAAAAAACGAGATAAAGCGGAGCGCACGTAGCGGCAACTCCGTATATTATTTTAACAGCAAGCGGCAGGCGAGTTTTTTGGGATTTTTTTGAGACTCGCGCGTCGCTTTGCGGGAAGGAAAGCTTTTTCATTAGTGTTTTTCCTTTGGAATTATATGTTTTTTCAGTTCTTCGTCAAATATCGGGATATCGTTGCCGAAAACGGCATGGGATAGAGAGAGCATATCGGTGTGAAGGGGGGCGCTTACCGTTATTTCGCTTCCGTCCTTTGCGGGGAAGGTAAGCATGTAGGAGTGGAGCGCGTGTCTGTCGATGAGCGAACTTGGCTCGCCGTATAGGTCGTCTCCCTCAATGGGACAGCCGAGCCCCGCGAAATGAACGCGAAGCTGATGCGTTCTACCGGTTATGGGAGACGCGCAGACCATACAGTGCGTGTCCGAGCGGCAGATTACCCTATATTCGGTTATTGCGCGGTCTCCGTCCTCGCCCTCTTTGCAGTTCTCGCGGACGATAATGCTCTCGGCGGTTCTTCGCATATAGGTGTCGATCACGCCGCTGTCGTTCTTAAGGTTGCCGCGAAGTATCGCAACGTATTGCTTTCTAATGCGTCCGTCACGCATAGCCTCCGAGAGATACGCGGCGGAAATTCTGCTTTTGGCTATAAGTAAAAGCCCGCTCGTGTTTCTGTCGAGGCGGTTTACCGGACGAAAAACGAATGGGATACCCTCGCTCGTGTATTTGTAGGAAAGGGCGTTTGCGACCGTGTCGCCGTAATGTCCGAAGGATTGGTGCGTCGGCATATTTGAAGGCTTGTTCGGCACGACCGCATCGGCGTCCTCGTAAGCAATAGGCAAATCAAGCTCGGAGGGAGTAAGCTTTTCGGGAGTGCTGTCGTCCTCTACGGCAAGCGAAAGAACGTCTCCCGCCTTTAAGATACGTCTTACGGTAACGTGCTCTCCGCCTACGGTTATCCCCATAGGCTTAAATTTCAGATGCTTTACGGTAGCGTTGGAAAATCCGAGCTCTCCCTTAAGGACCGAGAGGACGGTTTTGCCGTCGGAGGCGTCGCTTATTAAATATTCCATTACTACCTCCGTATACCAACAAAAAGACACTATTTATAATATTATATCACCAATAGTAGAATATTACAATATTTTTATGCGAAAAAGGAGCGTAAAATTTTTGCATCGAAGTTTGTTGAAGCTGACAAAAAAGAGAATGTAACCTAATTGCGACGCGCGTCATATTCTAATATCGAGGAGCGAAAAGCTCTCAAATAATGATTTTCGGAGGTTCACTATGAACAACTGCCTTTGCAATCTTTTTGATAACAACAACATTATCTGGATAATCATCATCGCGCTTCTTATTTTGACCTGCTGCTGCGGTTAACGGATAAAGTAACGGTGGGCTGCTTTGGGAGACCGCCCGTTGCTTTTTTTTTTTATTTAAACAAATTTGACAGACTTACCAATATCGTTGAAATCAAACGCAACTCGGATCTTATGGTCATCCACCGCATACTCCACCAAGAACCAGCGGTGTTCATCGTGAATAAATACAATCGTACCAATCACGTTCGTAGTAAATACCTTCTGGCCATACCACAGCATCCACGCAAGGGGATTAAATATAACTTTATGTCCGACTTCGATCATTCTTGGTCCTCCTTCTCGCCAATAATAATCT
>JAZQTY010000185.1:0-4520 GCA_045631025.1 Eubacteriales bacterium | reverse complement strand
AACCTTTGGTATTCCTTATATGGCGTACGACGTTAATTTCTCGGGCTACATGATAGAGGTTCTTTCTTGGAAATCTCATACCACCACTTATCCCGAGTACTATCAGATAAAGTGTATGGTTCAAAAGAGCTACGATCCTATTTGCGCTGAAATGCTCCAGCTCAACTACGAGGGATTGGTATTTGATTTTGGATTTATGTTCTCTAATACCGTAACCTACAAGAAGGCGCTTGAAAAGTATACCACGAGTAAGTCAAACGTAAAGAACATGGCTACTCTTTACGCAGAAAACAAGATTCCGTCCAACAATGCGATTAAGGGAATCATTGATACGATAGAGGTGCTTCCCGAATAATCTTTAATTTATTGCGATTATGCAGAACGATGCCCTGCGGAATATAAGTTATTTCGCAGGGCAAATTATCGCATTTAATCTTTACTGCTTTTCGTAAACAAGGAGAATTTTTATGAAGAAGAAATTTTTGATTATAATATCTCTTATCCTCGCGTTACTCAACGTATTAAGCGCATGCGTAAAATCACCGAGTGACGGAGAGACTGAAGCCGAAGGCGTCACTACGAGCGAGTCGGTCGTTAAAGAAAAGGATGCTTTGCTCGTTAACGGTATAAACATCACGGAGTATACCGTGGTTTTCGATGGCAGAGCATCTATCGGAACAGACTCCGCGCAGAAGTATTTTAATTCTAAAATGAAGCAAGCCTATAAGATAACGCTTGCCGCGAAAACGTCCTCTGTTGACGGATACCAGATATTTATAGGTGTTAAGGGCAACGATGCGTCCGTGACGGAGTTTTTTAATTCCTGCGAGGCCGGAATGATCGGCTTCGACGGCAAAAACGTTTATATCTTGGCGAAGGATAACGCAGGGCTTTACAGCGTTATAGACGCGTTCTTCGGTAAGGCTGTTGAAAACGAAAATTACGCCGAGATAAGCGTATCTCAAAACGAGAAGGTAGCCGTTACGAGCGACAGCGTCAGAGTTATGTCGTATAACGTGCTTTACGACACGTCGGGTAGAGATATTCCCGCGCTTGCAGAATTTATAAAGTCGCAGGACGTAGACGTTTTCGGAACGCAGGAGACTATGAGTCCTCATAAGAAAAAAATACTCGCGACAATGCCTAATTACGAGTGCTACGAGGGCATCGTATTGAAGGGAAGCGGAGTATCTAATATGATATTCTGGAACGCCGATAAATATACGAAGGTTTCCTCCGGCTTCCAGTATATGACGAATACGCCGTTCGTTGAGTCCAAGATCGAGGAGTCGAATTCTTACAGAGGTTTTTCTTACGTAGTTCTTGAAAGCCTTGAAACGAATAAGCAGTTTATGTTTATTAACGTGCACGTAACGTACAGAAATGCGCAGGGGGAAAATAACGACGACCTTGCAAGATACAAGCAGGTGCAATATCTCAACAAGTTCCTTGAGGGGAATAAATGCGAGGGAATGCCAGTTATTCTCGTCGGTGACTTTAACTCCGTGCCCACGAGTCAGACCTTAAAATCCGTTGAAAACGTAAAGCGCTTTGACAGAGCTGCAACGGTTGCAAAGGAGAAGGGCGACTTGGGCGGAACTACAACGCGAGCAGAACAGACTATACGCGACAGCTGGATTTTCGATCATATCTTCGTAACGAGTGATAGAATTGCGACCGAATATTTTTCCGTTATCAATGCGGATAGTAAGATGGACGGAAGATATCTTTCCGACCATCTGCCCGTTATGGCGGATGTCGTAATATACTAAAAATTAAATATATTAAAAATTTCGCCCAATAACTTGATATTGGGCGAAATTTAGTGTATAATAGTCTCGTAGCTTATGCTGCGTATACTGATAAACGGTAAAGGACGGAATTATGAGATACAAAAAATACGATTTAAAAAACGAAGCAGAATTAGCGTTGAATTACATAGACGGAATGACGGACAGAGCGTACGATTATCTTCCGTTTTGGCTCGTAGAGCCTCATAAAAAGCCGGCGCAAGCGGAGCACTGCCGCGTTGACGACGCAGAGCTCGTAGGCTCTTGGTTTGAGGCGGTGGACAGTATTCATTCAATACTCGGAGAGAGTGAGGAGAGCGTAAAGCTTTACGACGGCTTCCGCAGACAGGTGCTTTCCAACTGGGGAGAGCACGGGCTTCGTTTTCATAAGAAGTTCCCTTGGACGCATACGATGCACTCCTCGTTCCACGAGATGGGCTATATTCTTCCCGCGCTCAATAGAATGGTGAGAAATAACCCTGACGATAAGGAAGCAGAGGAGCGCTCCGCAGGACTCGTAAGAGGAATGCGCTCTCTCGTTATCTCCCGTGAGGTAAAGACCTTCTGGTCGGGAGACAGTCTTGAGCCTGCGCCCGTTTACGAATTTCCTAACGACGTTTATCTTCAGGACGGCGGCTTCGACCTCACTCGTCATACGGGTAGAGGAGAGCAGCCAATAAGAAACGCCGTATCTCTCCACGCGCTCGTAGACAGATACGTTATCGCAGGCGACGAGGTTGCTCTTGATCTCGCTATCGGTATGTCAAACTATCTGCTTGGCGCATCAAGATATTTTAATTACAAATTTGAGTTTTTCGGTCACGTTCACTCGGCTGCTTGGGTGGCAGCTGGACTTATATATCTCGGCAGAGTTACGGGCATTGAGAAGTATTCCAATGCAGGCGAGAAGATATATCTTTATATTCGCTCTATGACCTCCTCTGCGGGATGGGTGCCTGAATACGCGCAGTGGAAACGCCCCGAGGACGAGCACTGCGAGACCTGCTGTATAAAGGATTTAGTGCTTTGTACCTACGAGCTTATTCTTTCGGGTAAGAGCGAGTATTGGGACGAGATGAACCGTTACGGCAGAAATCAGCTTTCGGAAAATCAGATAAGATATACGGGCTACGTTGAGGTGGATAATACCAAGGAGGACGAGGACGGCAAGACGTATAAGAACCTTGATAAGCGCCTTATCGGCGGTTATACGGGCGGCTCAGAGCCGAACTCTATATCCCTTACCCGTTTCCGTTCTATAGCGGGCTGTTGTGTAGGAACAGGACCTATCGCTCTCGAAATCCTTTGGAACAACGTGGCAATCGATATTGACGGTGTACTGACGGTAAATATACATACGGATAAGGAAACGGACGGTTATAAGCTTACCCACTTTATGCCCGACGACGGAAGAATATCCATTACCTTGAAGAAGGACGGTAAGGCAGGCTTCAGACTTTATCCCTGGATGAGCGAGGAGTGGGCGCTTCTTGTAAACGGCGAGAAGGTAGACGCACTGTTTGCTGAAGGCGGGGAGGTAGCTTACGCCGATGTAAAGGCAGGCGACGAGCTTACGATAGTATTCCCGATAGCAACCGTTGAGAAAAAGGAGTTTTTCGCGGGCAGAGAATATACGGAGTATTGGCGTGGAGGAGATATGATAGACATACTTCCCAGAGGCGAGCACGTAAGACTTTATCAGAGAGATAACAAGATGACGAAATACTATCCGTTGCCGTCTGATATAGTTTATACGGGCTCTGCGGATAAGGGACCAACGCAGCTTGCACGCGAAAAAACGAATAAATAGACCGCAAAGCGATAATGAATGGCGATTTTTGCTTCTGACGGTACGGATTTGTCGTTCTTTATATTTATAATAAATATAGCTAAATATAGCGGAGAATAACGCATATTAAAACAAAAGTAACTATTTTTTTCAAAAGTATTGAAAAAACAGCATGATTATGCTATAATTCAGTAAAATTTTAAAATCTTAAGGAGAAGATATATGATAAAATTCGGTTGGGCAGAAACGGACATAACACCAAAGCAAAAGATAGCGCTTGACGGAGAGTTTTTCGAGCGTGCGACGAACGAGGTGGAAACGCCTATAACGGTAACGGCGTTAGCGATAGAAGCAAACGGGGAGCAGGCGATCTTTTGTTCCTGCGACGTAGTCGTTATTACGGAGGAGCTCGTTGAGTGTGTGCGTGAGAAAATAAAAAATGCCGGTATAAATAAGGGCAATATTATTATATCGAGTATTCATACGCATAACTCGTATACTTACAGAAGAAAGAGTCCTATCAAAAAAGCCCCCTCGGAAGAGTTCCATATGCTGGGCGCGTTTATGCCCGAGGATTGTGAGTACGTTCCCGAGGTTGAATCAACCGACGTAATGACGCCGGACGATGCTTTTGATTTTCTTGTTGACGCTATTGCAAAAACGGCAGATGCGGCTTGGGAGAACAGAGCAGTTGGCGGATATGCGGCAGGCTTTGGAAGAGCTGCCATCGGAATGAATCGCAGAGTATGCTATACGGACGGAACGGCAAAAATGTGGGGGGACGTTGATACGGCGACCTTTACTGCGCTTGAGGGCGGAAACGATAGCGGAATAGAAATGCTGTTCATATACGACGAAAATCAGAAAATGACGGGAGTCGTGGCGAATATAGCTTGCCCTGCACAGGTAATGGAGCAGAGAAGCGTTATATCCTCGGACTA
>JAZQTY010000184.1:0-6949 GCA_045631025.1 Eubacteriales bacterium | reverse complement strand
CCTCTCCCTCGGCGCGGCGGAATACCATAACCGAAGCGCTCACGCCGCTTACAGCCGCCTCTACGGCGCTACGTCCTATCCTTACGGACTCCTCAATATCCGTAAGCGAAATAAGATGTCCCGCGCAGCGCTGGGGCAAATTCAATTCAACCGAGCGGGCCTTACAGCCAAAGCGCTCTCTTACGCTCATTTCAAGCGCCTTACCCGTTCCCGCAAGATACTTGTGACCGAATGCGTCGGTAACTCCGCTCTGCGTTCCCTCGCCTACGTAGCGACCGTCCGCAAAGCGCAAGCCCTCGGAGACTGCAACGACGACGTTGGGGTGCTTCTCGAACGCCTTTTCAATATCGCAGTAAAAGCTCTCCATATCAAAATTCTTCTCTGGAAGATATACGTAGTCGGGCGCAAAACCGTTCACTACTCTGCCGATAGCGCTCGACGCGGTAAGCCAGCCTGCGTCACGTCCCATAATCTCAACGATTGTGACCGCCTTTACCTTATAAACGCTGCAGTCGCGTATTATCTCGGACATAGTGGTCGCAATATACTTTGCAGCAGAGCCAAAGCCGGGCGTATGGTCGGTGAGTGCCAAGTCGTTGTCTATGGTTTTGGGAACTCCCATAATTCTCATCTCAACGCCTGCCATTTCGGCGTATGCGCTTAACTTTGCGACGGTATCCATAGAGTCGTTACCGCCTATGTAGAAAAAGTAGCGAATATTAAGCTTCTCAAGAATTTTAAAAAGACGACCGTAAAGCTCCTTGTCCGCCTCGTCCTCGGAGTCGGGCTTCGGAAGCTTCTTTCTGCACGAGCCAAGCGCCGCCGCAGGCGTCTGCTCGAGTATCTTCAGCTCGTCCTCGTTGCCAAAAAGCTTTCCGAGATCAACTACGCGCTCCTCAAGCAATCCCTCAATTCCGTTTCTCATTCCGTATACCGTATCTACGCACTCCGCCGCAAGAGCGCCTCTGATAACGCCTGCAAGCGTTGCGTTTATTGCGGCTGTCGGTCCGCCCGACTGACCTACGATTGCGTTTCCCTTCAACATAAAAAGCCTCCAAATCAAAAGTTTTTCTCAACACGTATATTTTACCACTAAATTCGACTTTTGTCAATACGGCTTCGCGTCCGCTGCAAATATTTAAAGGCAAAGCAGCATATTATTTAGGGAAAAAGCTTTAAAGGAGGGCGCCTTTATGCTCGCAGAAATTATTTCTCTGTTTACGAACTTTATCCACCTTATCCTTGGTATAAGCACCCCGCAGAATTTTCCGCCCCCGCTTTCTCCCGACGAGGAACGCAAATACTTTTTAAAAGCGGAAGCGGGAGACACGGAGGCAAGAAAAAAGCTCATTCTTCACAACCTGCGCCTCGTTTCTCATATCGTCCGTAAATATTACGCGTCAAACAAGAACCAAGAGGACCTCGTTTCTATCGGCACGATAGGTCTTATAAAGGCAGTTGACTCCTTCAAGGTTGCAAACGGCGCAAAGTTCGCGACCTACGCCGCGCGCTGCATACAGAACGAAATACTCATGCACTTCCGTTCGCAAAAGAAGCTCGCCTCGGAGATCTCGCTTAACGACACCATTGACGTTGACCGCGACGGTAATCCCCTTACCTACATAGACGTGATCAGCTGTGACGACAGCATGACCTCGGACATTGAACGCAAGATATCCGCCTCAAAGGCAAAAAAATGCGTCAACACCGTGCTGACACCGCGCGAGCGCCACATTATAAATCTTCGATACGGACTCGGCGGCAAGGAACCAATGACTCAACGGGAGATCGCGGAGAAGCTGAAGATATCCCGCTCCTACGTCAGCCGAATAGAAAAAAGCGCCCTCGAGAAGCTCCGCGACGCGGTGAAATAATCCTACGCTCCGTTTTTTAGCGGTGAACGCTTTTTTAATTAAATTATTCGTTTTTGTCTTGACAAAATTATAGCGAGGTTATATAATTACCTTAACGTCTTAAACAAAAAGGAGATAAAAATGGATTTTACAAGCATTAACCGATTTCTTGAAAAAATGCCCGAGAGGGGCATTCCGTCCATTGACGTTGCTTTTGCCAAGGACGGCGAGGTGGTATATCGCAAAAGCGTAGGCTTTTCCGACGTCGAAAAAACGAAGCCGGTATCCCCCACCGATATATATTGGATTTTCTCCGCTACCAAGGTTATAACCTGCGTTGCGGCTATGCAGCTGGTTGAAAAAGGAATAATCGCGCTTGACGATCCCGTTTCAAAATATATTCCCTCGTTTGAAAAGCTTACTGTAAAAGACAAGGAAAAGGGATACGCTCTTGCGGAAACCGTGATGACAGTCGAGCATCTGTTCACTATGACGGGTGGACTTACTTACGACCTTAACACCCCAAATCTCAAAAAGGCAAAGGCAGAAAAGCTCGGCACGGTAGAGCTTGTAAGCCGTATTCCCAACGATCCGCTCATGTTTGAGCCCGGTACGCGTTACAAATACAGCCTTTGCCACGACGTTCTCGGCGCTGTCGTTGAGGTCGCGTCGGGCATGAGATTTTCCGATTATCTGCAAAAGAACATCTTTGATCCGCTTGAAATGAAGGATATTGGCTTCCGTCCCAACGACGAGCAAAAGGAAAGATTTGCCGCGCTTTACAATCACAGGGGCGGTACGCAGTCTTGCGTAAACGTTCCCATCTCAAACTCATTCATTTTGACAGATAATTACGACAGCGCGGGAGCGGGACTCTTTAGTACCGTTGACGACTACATGAAGCTTATCACTGCCCTCTCCTTGGGCGGTACGGCTAAAAACGGCTACCGTGTTCTCACCGAGGAATCCATAAAAATGATGGGCGAGAACAGGCTTTGCCCCGACGCGCTCAACGATTTCGTTAATACACGCTCCTTCGGCTACGGCTGGGGGCTCTGCGGCAGAGCGCATATCTCTCCCGACATGTCCTTGCGCCGCACTGCCAAGGGCGAATTCGGCTGGGACGGCGCGGCAGGCGCGTTCGTAATGATAGACCCCGTAAATCGTACCTCGCTCTACATCGGCACTCATGTTCTCGGCTCTCACTATATGTACCACGTAGTACATCCCACGGTAACCAATTTGCTATACGATGCGCTCGAGCTATAATTAAAAAATCAAGGCAATATCAAACCGACCGTTATTCGGAATGATATTGCCTTTTATACGTATTGGACGTCTTATCCCTTAAAACAAATTCATAATAAACGCAGGCGGGTGGGTAAACAGCTCGGCTACGAAAACGATAACGCAGGCGGACACCGCCGTGAAAAACAACCCCTTACCGAAATATGCAAGAAGCATAGCGGCTACGAGAGCTATCGCCGCGGCTATGGGTGATTGCGTTACCGAAAGTATGGCGGGAAACGTCATAACGGCGAGCGTTACGTAAGGAACGTAATACAAAAACGACTTTACCGTTTTGTTTTTGATCTCCTTGCGGATAAGCGTAAGCGGAAGGACTCTGATAAGAAAGGTTACGATAACCATACACGCGATATAAATATAAACGTTATGCTCCACGGCTGTCGTCCTCCTTTACGGGGAAAATAAGCGCCGCCGCAAGAGATATAATAACGGTAAGCACTATTATGCGTATACCCTCGGAAATATCTCTGACGTAAGGAATATACTCAAGCGCAAAGCTTAAAGCAAAGCTTATACCGACGAGCGCCATTACGACCTTGTTCTTCTTCGCTTCGGGCACGAAAACGGAAATAAACATGCCGTAAAGACCAACCGCAAGCGCGCTGAGAAGCCTTATGGGAAGCACGTCTCCAAGCATTGCTCCGACGAACGTTCCGCCCGTCCAGCCCGTCGTTGCGACGAGAAACGCGCCGTAGGTAAAATAAGGAGAAAGCTTGCCCTCGACAGATATAGATGCGCCGAATATTTCGTCAGTAACGGTAAATCCGAGCAACAAACGCTCCCACCAACGCGTCCTGCCGTCAAGCTTTTGAGAGAGGGATGCCGACATAAGCAGATATCTCGCGTTTGCAACCGCCTCCATAAGCGCGACCTCAACGTACGAAGCGCCTGCGGCTATAAGCGCAAAGCCAACGTATTCTCCCGCAGATGCATTTATAAGAAGGCTGGTAAACGCCGCCTGCAATGACGTTATTCCCGCGCTTTTCGCGGCAATTCCGAGAGCTATCGCAACCGCAAAATATCCCATACAGATAGGTATTCCCGCTCTCATTCCGCGCAAAAACCACTGCTGTCTGTTCACATCCGTCACTCCCTTCCCCAAAAACTAAAGCTACGTGAAAACACCTTGCAGTATACCACAAATACCTCGATTTGTAAATAGAATTGCAAAAATCTCTGCAAATTTACACTTATTTTCAAAAAATATCGGAAATTCGTTGACTTAATTTAAAAAATAGGGTATAATTTAATAGATCAAAACATCGAAAGGAGATTTATCATGGCAGTAATTCAAAAGATTCTTGACGTTTTCGAGGGACTTCCCAAGATTGTAAAAATTCTTGCGCTCATAATTTTGGCGTGGCCCGTAGTTCCCGCATACAGAGTTCTTCGTTACATACAGAACAAGAACACCACGACTCTCGTCGTAGGTATCGTGTGCGTTATTCCCGTCGTAGGATTTATCGTCGGTATTATAGACGCTATCTCCGAGCTTCAAAACGACAAGGTTACGTTTTACGTAGACTAAAAGAAAAAAATTCCAACGGCTGGCAACAGCCGTTGGAATTTTTTTATAGCAGTCTGCGGCGAAGCTCGTCGGCGCTCTCTGACGAGAGAAGCGCGGGAGGAACGTCAAGAACCGTCTTGCAGCCCTTCTCGCCGCGAGCGTTAAGTCTTGCCGCCGCTCTTGCGTACGCAACGAGGACAGACGCAGTAAACTCGGGGTTTGAGTCAAGCTTAAGGCTATACTCGATAATGTGCGAGTGTTCTCTATCAAGTCCCGTTCTGCCCGTTCTTATAACGAATCCGCCGTGCGGTATGCCGCCGTGCTCGCGGTCAAGCTCTTCCTTCGTAATAAAATGAACTATCGTATCGTAATCCGCAAAATAATTGGGCATCGTCTTTATCTCGTTCTCAATTCTTTCGAGATCTGCTCCCTCTCTTGCAACGACAAAGCACTCTCTTATATGCTTCTGTCTTGCGGTAAGCTCGGGGCACGCGCCGCTTCTTACAGCCTCAAGTGCCTCGTCTACGGGAATAGTATACTGCTTTGCGTCAAGCACGCCGTCAATGCGTCTTATGGCGTCCGAGTGCCCTTGGCTTACACCCTTCCCCCAAAAGGTATAATCCTTTCCGTCGGGAAGTACCGCCCCCGCGTAAAGTCTGTTAAGCGAGAACATACCGGGGTCCCAGCCAACCGAAATGACCGCAACCTTACCCGACTCGGACGCTGCCTTGTCAACGTTCGCAAAATGCTCGGGAATTCTTGCGTGCGTGTCAAAGCTGTCAACAACGTTGAAAAGCCTTGCCATGTTGGGAGTCTGCTCGGGCAGATCGGTAGCGCTGCCTCCGCACATTATCATAACGTCTATATCGTTTACGTGCTCTGCGGCAGCTTCCGCACAATATACGGGCACGCCCTCGGTTCTTATTTTTACGGTTTCGGGAGCACGGCGAGTGAAAACTGCGGCAAGCGTAAGGTCATCGTTCTGTCTTATAGCCGCCTCAATACCGCGTCCGAGATTTCCGTAGCCGAAAATTCCTATTCTGATACTCATTTTTATACCTCCGCGAAAGTGGAAATTCGGTATAATTATAGCACAGTTTTTCCTATTTTTCAATAGTTTTTTTAAGTTTTTAAGCTTCCGTTACGTCCTCAAGTCCCGTGAGCACCGCAAATATCCCCTCCGCGTTATATATAGCCTCGGCAGACTCCTCAAGCGGCACTTCAAGCGCAACTCCCATTATATGCAGCACTCTCAAGGAAGCAAACGGATAGGAGGAAAGCGGGCGGTCAAGGGCGTTGTCACTGTTGGCACTGACGAGTATCTCGTTTCCGTTAAAGCCCGTAATCAAGAGCGTATGATAAAAATCGCCCTCGGCATTTGCAAGCTGTACGACGTCACCAAGCTCCACCTGCTGTCTGTTTCTTGCCTCGATGGCAAAAGGTCCTACGGACTCTCTGCCCGCAAAATCTCCGTTTCCCGTCAAAAAATCGTAAAGCTGCTCAACGCCGGACCAAGCGGGCGCTCTGTCGTTCGCAGAACGGTAGTACCATCCAAAGGTAGGTGTAAAATCCATAACAGCGCTTCCTATAAAAAGACATTGTGATACGAAATTCGTGCAGTTTCCGCCTCCTCCGGTAAAATCAAAGAAAAGCGGATTTCTCGCCGTTGCCCACTTTTTTGCGTATTCAACTGCGTACTGTCTGTTGTAGGGTATGCGAATTATCATATAAGCCTCCTAAAAAGTAATTCTTTTTAAGTATATGCCATCAAATCCCTCTTGAACAACAACGCGTTTTGTGATATAATTAGCATAACGATATGATTAAAGCGAGGAAAGCTATGAAATTTCTTCACACCGGTGACCTACATCTTGACAGCGCCTTCTGTCGCTCGGCGCAGAGTGATGCGGCGTCACGCAGACAAGCTCAACGAAAAACACTACAAAAAATATTTACTCTTGCTAAAAGCGAGGGCTGTGACATGCTGCTCATAGCAGGCGACCTTTTTGACGGCAGCTTTATTTTTCCCGAAACCAAGGAGCTTTGTATAAAGCTTTTTGAGGATTTTGGCGCGCCCGTCATCATAGCACCCGGTAACCACGATCCGTTTTCGACAAGCTCATTTTATACAACGGCAAGGCTCCCCGAAAACGTGCGCGTTTTCACATCGCAAACGGTCGAGCAGATAGATTTCCCCGAATTGCATACGACAGTCGCAGGCTACGCCTTTACGTCAGCCGCTCTGCCCGTCTCTCCGCTTGCTTCGGCAGGACCTGCTCCC
>JAZQTY010000183.1:0-4052 GCA_045631025.1 Eubacteriales bacterium | reverse complement strand
CATTCAGATGATAGAGAAGCTGACGGGCGTTGAGCTTATTATTGACGATACGCCTGAGGCTATAACTTTGTCGGGCTTTGATCCGGTAAGACGAGAGATCGCAAGGATCACCCTTGACAAGCTTATTTCTGACGGAAGAATACATCCCTCGAGAATTGAGGAGACCGTTGAAAAGGCTACCAAAGAGATCGAAACCGAGATCAAGCAAGCAGGTGAGAGAGCTACGTTTGACGTGGGTATCCACGGTATAAACGGCGATCTCGTGAGAATGCTCGGTAGACTTAAGTACAGAACGAGCTACGGACAGAACGTCCTTAAGCACTCGATAGAGGTAGCCCTCATTTCGGGTATGATAGCAGACGAGCTCGGTGTTGACAGCACCGTTGCAAAGCGTGCGGGCTTGCTTCACGATATTGGTAAGGCACAGACGCACGAAATGGAAGGCTCACACGTTGAGCTTGGCGTAAACCTTGCGAAGAAGTATAAGGAAAGCAAGGACGTTATTCACGCAATCGAGGCTCACCACGGCGACGTTGACGCGCAGACGATAACGGCAGTTATAGTTCAAGCGGCTGACGCAATCTCTGCGGCAAGACCGGGAGCAAGACGTGAGGACCTTGAAAATTACATCAAGAGACTTGAAAAGATCGAGGAGATCGCCAAGAGCTTCTCGGGAGTCGATAAGGCTTACGCGGTACAGGCGGGCAGAGAGATCAGAGTAATGGTTAAGCCCGACGAGGTAAACGACGACGGAATGAAGATAATCGCTCGCGAGATGGCGGCGAAGATCCAAGAGGACGTTAAGTACCCCGGTCAGATAAAGATAAATATTATCAGAGAAAGCCGCGCCGTTGATTACGCGAAGTAATCAAGAGAAAATATCTGTTTCCCAAAAGGATTTTTATAAATTTACATAAAGCCCCGAACGGAATTAAGCGTTAATGCGCATCAGATAGAATAAGTTGAATAAACGAAAAAGCAGAGCAGACGGAATACCGAAATATTTTGTTTGTTCTGCTTTTATTTTTAAAAAAAGTTATATTGCTACTTGAAAAAAAAGCACCGATATGATAAAATAATAGTAGTATTTTTTGTCGAGGATTTTCTCATGAATAAGCTCCAACAGAATTTGAATGAATTTAAACTGAATACAAAAATGGTAGTGGCTGTAATAGTCACGCTGGCGTTGTTTTTGACGTCGGGAGCTATAATGAGCTTCTGCTTTATTGCCGAGGGCGTTAGCGTGATCGACGGCTTACTTGACGGGGGAAGCTCCGGCGGCGGTTCAGGCGGAGGAGGAGGAGGAGGCTCAATAGGCGCTATTGGCGGCAATTCTAACGCAAATAAGCATCCTATAACCTCAAATTCACAGCCCGGGGCAAAGACGGGAATAGTGCTTCCGTGCGCGACTCCTGCGGGAAATTATTTGAGCGCGGCTGACGGGGGCACGAAGGATATTTCTTCGGATACGGAAATTAAATCGGGCGCGGCAGTGCTCGTTGATATGACGGACGGCGTGGTGGTCGCAGGCAAGAACGCGGACGTGAAGATATATCCCGCATCTATGACTAAAGTCATGACATTGCTCGTCGCGTGTGAGAATGCAAGGGATCCTAACGCGCTTTTGACCGTTACCAAAGAAATTGTCGACGAATACAATAAGCCTGTAAACAAAGGCGCTTCCGTTGCAAAAACTTGGTTGGAGGGTGATCAGGTAACCGTTGAAGATGCATTGAATCTCGTTATTTACGAGTCGGATACGGTTGCGTGCTGGTTGTTAGCTGAATATATTGCCGGCAGCGAGAGCCAATTCGTACAGATGATGAATACCAAAGCGTCGTCAATGGGGCTTAAGGGTACGCATTTTACAAACTGTACCGGGCTTTTCAGTGAGAATCATTATACCACCTGCCGTGAAATGGCAGCCATAATGGCGGCGGCAATGAATAACGATAGCGCAAAGAAAGTGCTTACGTCAAAATCGCTTTATACGGTGGACGTTTATAATAACGGTAAAAAGGTAAGCGATATAAGCATGTGGAGTGCTTGGTATACGGGAAGATTGGAGAGCAATAAGTTGAGCGGAGTAGCTCCGCACTACGTTGGCGGCGGCTCGGATATAATGATAGTTGCCGGAAAGACGGGATACGAGGATATTCCCACGTCCTGCTTTGTAACGGCAGGCGAGAACGATACGACGGGTCGCAAATACGTTTGCGTTCAGGTCGGTAGAACTGACGACGTCAGCGAATCGGTTTCTCAAAAGCAGTCTACAAACGATACGAGAAATATTTATCGCAAGTATGCGATTGAGTAATAAAAAACGACACGCACGGAAACCGTGCGTGTCGTTTTTTTGTTGAGTTTATTCAGCTTCTTCCGTAGCTGCTACGTTTCTTGCGGGGAGAACTAACGCAACGATGAGAGCAGGGGGGAAGCCGCAAAGGAAGCTAAACCAGTAGAAAAGTTTAGCGCCGTAGCCCTTGTTCTTGGCGATGTTGGAGGGGATAAAGGAAAGACCTATCAAAAGTCCGATTCCTATAATAGAACCGATTATCCAGCCTATCATAAATCCAATTCCCATAGAAGCAATAACGTCCATCATGTAAAACTCCTTTATGTTTTTTTATGTATCGGTATTATATCATACTTTATTTAAAATGTAAAGTCGTTTATTCAAAATATTTAAAAAATTATAGTAGCTTTGCTTTGTTTATATTCATGTGTCCCATAATAAAGGATCGGTGGGTATTGACGGGTAAAATGCACAAAATACTCAAAATTTGGAAAATTCTATTGACAATACTCGATATGAGTGGTATAATGTCTGGTAGTAGATTATGCGATATCAATGATATTATATCCCAAAATCACAAAAAAGTTAAGAAAGGAGCAGTAAAACGCCCAAAAATTGACACTAAATGGACGATTTTGACTGCTTTTTCAGAGGAGTAGCAATGACTAAAAAAGCGGAAAATACAAAAACAGCCTCCAAACGCAGGCGATACGCATACGAGCTTGTTCGTGAGCGCCACGTTTCGGACGATGGCGAGGAATACGAGAGCTGGGGAGTGCGCGTCAGAGAAGGAGGGTGCGAGATAGCGTGTGCTTACGACGTTTCGACACGGCGCGAGCGCGTAAACGAGCTTGTCAAGGCGTGCAACGAGGGCGAGCTTGATTTCATTCATTTTTATGACGTTATCGAGGATTTTATTTCTTAAATATATTTCGTCCGTCGGTTAGTAAGACTGTTTTATGCCGCAGCGGCTTGAAAAGAGAGCCGGAGACGGCGCGCAAAGGATGATGGACGTGTGGATTTTTATAAATTTCTTTCAATATAAATATAATGTATGCGCGAGTCAAAAAAGGCTCAAAAAAATTTTTGAAAAAATAAAATTTTTTTAAAAAAGGTATTGACATTTAAAAAATTTATGGTATAATAATATCAAGAACAATTCCTAATAAGGAGTAATTCCTATGAAAGAGACAGCAAAAGAAAAACGGAATACACTGCAAAAGAGAATTGTTACAGACGTTTTTTGCAGCATGGATAATCACCCATCTGCCGGAATGGTTTACGAAGCCGTAAGCGAGAAATTCCCGGGTATCAGCAAAGCGACAGTCTACCGACTGCTCGCCGAGGCTGCCGAGGAAGGTAAGATTCAAAGGCTAAAGCTCTCGGACGCAAACGACCGCTACGATATTACGACGGCAAAGCACTATCACGTGGTTTGTCGAATGTGCGGATCGGTTGCCGATGTTGACGCCGACGTTGATGACGCGCTAATGGCAAGTAACGCCCTCGGGCATCAGGGATTTTGCGTGGAACAGTGCCACGTTGAATTTATCGGTGTGTGCGACAAATGTCGAAATAACCAAATCAAAAATTAAAAAATTTTTTAAAAGAAAAAGGAGAATTTTTATCATGGCAAAGTTTGTATGTTCTGTATGCGGTTACGTTCACGAGGGAGACAGCGCTCCCGAAAGATGCCCCCAGTGCAAGGTCCCTGCGGAGAAGTTCAATAAGCAGGACGAGGGCAAAATGACTTGGG
>JAZQTY010000182.1:0-8593 GCA_045631025.1 Eubacteriales bacterium | reverse complement strand
CGTGCTTTTGCGAAAAGCTACTTTGTATGCATAGCACGCTCGCTATGCTCGCTACCCTCATCCGTCACTCGCAAGCTCGTGCCACCTTCCCCCAAGGGAAGGCTTATAATTGGGTTCGTACGGTTTTCTTTTGCCTACCTTTTCTTTTTCCTAAAAGAAAAGTAGGTTAATTCGCCACCTTAACCATTGAATGGCGAAGAACCTTGTCGCCCTTGGCGTAGCCCTTCATGAATACCTCAACGACCTCGTTCTCACCGAACGCCTCATCGTCAACGTGCATGACCGCGTTGTGTACGTTCGGATCGAATTTTTCGCCGAGCGCGGGTATCTCCGAAACGCCCATCTTTTCCATAGTCTCGGCAAAGCTCTTGAGTGTCAGCTCAAGCCCCTTCGCAAGCGGATGGTCGGTGTCCTCACCGCCGTACTGCGCCGCGCGCTCAAGATTATCGAGTATAGGAAGTATCTTTGTCAGCGCGTCAACGTAAGCGTCCGTGTAAATTCCCTCTTTTTCCTTTTGGGAACGGCGGCGGAAGTTGTCGTACTCCGCGTAAAGCCTCATATACTTGTCGTTAGCCTCTGCAAGCTGCTCGGTAAGCTTTTTGTTCTCCCCCGAAAGCTTCTCTGCCTCTGCCTCGGCGCGCTTAAGCTTCTTTTTGTCGCCTCGTGAAAGCTTTTCCTCTGACTCGGCAGCTGCCTCCTCGGCAACGACCTCCTCGGCTGCCTCTGCCTCGGTCGCTTCCTCAAAATTCTTGGTTTCTTCCATTATTTACTTCCTCCTTCGTTTGGTGGTCTTTCAAGCTGTCTTTCCTCGTCGAACATCACCGCGATGCTGCCGCCTATCTCGTCGATAGTCTGCAATACCTGACGGTAGTTCATTCGTCTCGGTCCAAGCACTCCGATAATTCCGACCGTCTTGCCGTTCTTTTTTATCGGCTTAAAGACGAGCGCGGAGTTCTTCATGACCTTGACGGGGCTCTCCGAGCCAATGTAAACGCTTATGTCGTCGCCCTCCGTGCCTGCAACGAGGTCGAGTATCTCGTCCTGATTTTCAAGCGTGCCGAGCAGCTGACCAAGCTGCTGTGTGTCGGAGTATTCGGGATATTTGAGCAGGTGGTTAAGACCGGAGAAGCGAAGCTCGCCGCCGTCCATCTCGCTCATTACCTCCCAAACGCACTTGACGGCAGGGTTTACGAGGAACGCGCTCTCGCCCATCTGCGACTCCATCTCCATTATGATGGGAAGCGTTATCATGTCAGCGCCGATACCGCACAGAAGCGCGTTGAAAAGCTCTCCGAGGAGCGCGAGCGCCGACTCCGTCACAACACCGTCAACCTTGACCTTCTTGGTCTTTACGACACCCGACGAGCTTATCATAACCATCGCAAAGGTATGCGCGTCTATTGAAATCAGCTCGAAGCGCGACATTGTAACCGACGAAGCCTTGGGCTTTATCGCGATACCCGTGTAATTCGTCATGCTTGAAGCAAGCTTTGACGCCGTCTCAAGAATCTGGTCGATCTCCGTCATCTTCGCCTTGAGCAGCTGATTTATGCGAACTACGTCGTGCGTCGTCGCGGCGTATTGCTCGACGAGCGAGTCAACGTAAAAGCGGTAGCCCTGCTCACTTGGCACTCTACCTGCCGAAGTGTGAGGCTGAACGAGGTAGCCCAGCTGCTCAAGCTCTGCCATCTCGTTGCGGATAGTCGCGGAAGAACAGGACATGAGCGTGTTCTGCAAAATGTATTTAGAACCCACGGGCTCGCCTGCATCTATGTGCGCTTCGACGATCGCCTTGAGTATCTGTTTTTTGCGTTCGGATAAGCCGTTGCCGCTGACTGACATACTCGTGTCTCCCTTCCGTTTTGATCTGTGCTTTTAGCACTCAATGTATTTAAGTGCTAATCACTGTATAAAATTTACCACTTTTACGGTGTTTTGTCAAGAGGTTTAGCAAAGTTTTTTGTTAATTATCTGTGAACAGTGCTAATTTTTCATTAAAAATGGGGGCTTAAGCGCCTTGGCACGCAAAAAGTCAACATTATTGTTTCCAAAACCCGATCATTTATAATCTTCCTACTTTTCTTTTAGGAAAAAGAAAAGGTAGCAAAAGAAAACCGTACATTGGTTTGTGCTATAATTTAAATATTTCCTCTTGCTTTTCCGAAAAAGAAAAGGTAAGCAAAAGAAAACTGTACTTTGGTTTTGTTCTGTGTAGGGCGGGGGTTTACTCCCGCCGTTTTTTTATTGATGCCGTTTGTGACGGCGGCAGCAAGCCACCGCCCTACAAACAACAAGAAAAGTAGGCAAAAGAAAACTGTACATTGGTTTTATTCTAATTTTTAAATAAAAATGAAAGTCGTCGGTACGTAGGGTCCGACGACTTTTTTCATTAAAACACACCAACGATATTAAATCGATGGATAATATTTTCTCGATGTGTTTGTCTAATTATTTTTTTGTATAAAGTTTTTTGGCTCCACCTTTTTTTCAAAAAAGGTGGAACGCGTCCCAAAAAAATGAAAGTCGTCGGTACGTAGGGTCCGACGACTTTTTTCATTAAAACACGCCAACAATATTAAACCAATGAATAATATTTTCTCGATGTGTTTGTCTAATAATTTTTTGTATAAAGTTTTTTGGCTCCACCTTTTGTACACAAAAGGTGGAAAAAACGCATCCTTATATCAATAAATACACCAACATAACAGCGAGCACCGAGCCGAGGACGGCAACGGTAGAGGGTAGCTTTTTAAAGCAAGAGAGCACGATGGCGACGGCGCCGCCGATAACGCCGATATACCATCGCTCCGCGTCCGCGCTGAATATACCGGGCACGATAAGAGCCGCCATGGCGGTATAAGGAATAAGCCTGATAAATTTCTCAAAGCGCTTACCAAAGCTTACCTTATTTATTATAAGAGACGGAATGAGGCGCGGCAGGTAGGTCACGAGCGCCATTCCGAGAATGAGAAGCGGTATATTCATGAGAGCGCCACCTCCCCGTCCGTTTTCTCGGAGTCAGACTCGTCGCCGCCCCCGTCCTTAACAAGAAACGTTCCAAGGAATGCGCCTGCGAGCGTCGAAATTATCACAGCCCAGCTGCTCGGCATAAAAATGCATAGGACGGTGTTGAGCGCGGCGGTAATCAAAACCGTAAGCAAAAGTCGCGCGTTTCCCTTAACGTCGGGCACGATAAGCGCGATAAAGAGCGCGTAAAGCGCCACCGCAAAGCTATCCGCCAAAATCGTTGGCAGTATGCCCGAGGCAACGACACCTAACACCGTACCGAATATCCACGAGAGATACGTCACCGTAATGATACCGAGCGCGAACGGCACGTCACAGCGAGCGTCGTCCTCCGTCGTGATAAGGGCAAAGCCCTCGTCGGTAACGGATAGCGCAAGCAGTAGCTTTAGTAAAACGTTTTTAACGCGTATTTTTCTGAAAATGCAGGTGCTCATAATGAAGTGGCGCAGATTCAGCACGAACGTCGCGAGCACCACGGAGAGCATTCCCGCGCCTGCGCCGAGCATGCCGATCGCCATTATCTGGCTCGCGCCCGCAAAAACGAAAACCGACATACCGACGGTCTCGTACCACCCAAGTCCCGCATTCATAGCCATAATGGCAAAAGTTATCGCCACGGGCAAGAAGCCGAAAAACACGGGTACTGACTTTTTCATTCCGTATAAAAAGCTTTTCATTTATCCTCAACCGTCTTTTTTTCAGTATTCTCTGTCTTTTCTGTCTTTTTCCGCCCGTCTCTTTTGGAAAAACCCACGCAAAAGCTCGCGCGACTCGTCGGCAAGCACGCCGCCCGTGAGGGCAAAGGCGTGGTTAAAGGGATAGGAATTAAGATTAAGCACGCTTCCGCAGCAGCCTGCCGATGCGTCCTTGCAACCGAAAACGACTCTGTCAATGCGCGAGTTTACGATAGCCCCCGCGCACATAGGGCACGGCTCCATAGTGACGTAAAGCGTACAGCCCGAAAGCCGCCACGTGCCGAGCGCGGCAGAGGCGGACTCAATCGCCAAAAGCTCCGCGTGGGCAGTCGCTTTGTGCGCACTCTCGCAGAGATTGTGCGCCTCGGAGATTATCTTGCCGTCCTTGACGACGAGAGCGCCGACGGGAATCTCGCCCGCCTCCCCTGCCACTGCGGCAAGCTCAAGCGCTATTTTCATAAAAAATATATCCTGTTGCATATCAAATTGCATATCAATCTTCTTTTCGATAGTAAACGTAGTGAGCGATAACCGTTCTGACAGTACCGCCGTGCTCGAGGTCGGGCCCCGTCAACACGACGCCGTCGCGCGACATAAGCTCCCAGATGTCGAGATCGTCAACGGGGCAACGGAACACGACGTCCGCGGACGCGTAAACGATAAACTCGTCGTTACGAATGTTAAGACCGCCGTTTTTGCCGATGACCTCGTCGATACCGTCACGGTTTTCGGTGACGTATTTGATGTGCTGACCGCACACGGCGTACGCCATATCGCGCTTAAAGCGCTTGCTGTTCGGATTTTTGCTCTTGAAAAGTTTTTTTAAAAAACTCATAAAATACCCCTTATAAAAAGTGAAGAATCAACTTGCTTTAAAACTACTCATCCGTCATTGACTCGCACCGTCGGCTCGTCAATGCCACCTTCCCTCACAAGGGAAGGCTTATTATAAAATAACCTTTATTAAAGACAATTTTCTTGATCTATTGCGTTTCGCTTTCTTCTTTAGCCTTCCCCATTGGGGAAGGGGGACCGCTTGCGGTGGATGAGGAGATCGGTGTATTGAAGGCTAAACACCGCGTAAGCGATAATATAAGCTTGTAATTTTGAGCAAAACTAACTTTCTTGATTGCTGTCGCAATTTAAGGTTATCGGTCTGGCGATCTCCTCATCCGTCACTCGCGCAAGGCTCGTGCCACCTTCTCCATTGGGGAAGGCTTATCGTTAGAATGAGCCGCGTTCAAGACAATTTTACTTAACCGTTGCGGTACATATTGCGGGAGGATAATATCCTCCCCTACGGTGGGTGCCAATATTATCCGTTGCGTTTCGCTTTCCCCATTAGCCTTCCCTTGGGGGAAGGCTTATCGTTAGAATGAGCCGCGTTCAAGGCAATTTTCTTGATTTATTGCGGTTCGTAGATTGAATTCGTATAAAACGGGGTTGCCGTGCGGCAACCCCGTTTTTATTCTTCAATTATTCCTCGTCAAGAGCCTCGAGATCGTCCTCGTCTACGATGCACTCGAACTTCTCGCCGCATGCGGGGCATGCAAGCTCCTCGGGATCGATAGTGCCGTCGAAGCAGATGGTCTCGCCGCAAGAGGGGCACTCAACCTCAAAGTAATCGTCCTCGTCGTCGCAGCAGTCGCAATCGCAATCGCAGTCGCAATCACAGTCACAGTCGCAATCGCAATCGTCGTCGCAAAGAACCTCCTCAACGCTGCCGAGATCCTCGTCGATCTCCTCGATATAGTCGCGAAGCTCAACGACCTCGTCCTCAAGCTCCTCGATAGTAATAGCCATATCGGAAATAAGGTCGGTAAGAGCGGCAATAACCTTACCCTCTTTAGAAGCCGTATCAAGCTCCATTCCGTCGCAAAGTCCCTTTATATAAGCAGCTCTTTCGTTAAGAGTCATTTCCATATCCGTTCTCCTCCAATCCTAAAATCAAGCGCGGGAGAGATACTCACCGGTTCTGGTGTCGATCTTAAGAACGTCGCCCTCGTTGATAAAGAGCGGAACCTTGATAACCGCACCGGTCTCAAGAGTTGCGGGCTTAAGAGTGTTGGTTGCGGTATTTCCTGCGAAGCCGGGATCGGTCTGCGTAACCTCAAGCTCAACGAACGTGGGAGGCTCAACGCCGAATACGTTACCCTTGTAGGAAATTATCTTACACATCATCTCTTCCTTAACGAACTTGAAGTTGTCGGGAAGCTTGTCGCTGTTAAGAGGCATCATATCGAAGCTCTCCATATCCATGAAGTAATACAGATCGCCGTCGTTGTAGGAATACTGCATTTCCTTTCTCTCGATATAAGCGTTCTCGAACTTATCCGTAGGGCTGAAGGTTCTTTCAATAACCGATCCCGTGATAACGTTCTTGATCTTCGTGCGGACAAAAGCCGCTCCCTTACCGGGCTTTACGTGCTGAAATTCGATTACCTGATATACGTTACCGTCCATATCAAAGGTAATACTGTTTTTAAAATCGCCTGCTACTACCATTTTGCAGTCCTCCATTTTTTAAATTATCCTTGGCGGCAAAGCCGCGCATTAAATTCATTTTATTATACACCATTTACGTAGAAATTTCAAGTAGTTTTTTACATTTTTTGAAAAAACATGCGATAAAAATCAAAAAATGCGCGCAGCACTCCGTTTTTGCCCGTAATCAAGCTTAAAAACACCCATAAAATACACCTATATTTTAAAATTATTGTAAGTAATTGCCCAAAATTCAAAAAGTCCGTTGACAATCGGTAAAAAATGGCTTATAATATATATTGATATATTATTACGTTTTATTCGTTTTATGTTTAAGGAGAGCTCCTCATGATAAAAAGCATGACCTCCTTCGGAAGAGCAAGAAGCACGGTCGGCGGCAAGGACATCACCGTTGAGCTGAAAAGCGTCAACAACAGATTTTTTGACTGCTCGGTCAAGCTTCCTCGCGCATTTTCTTTTCTGGAGGAAAAAATTAAGCCCTATCTTCAGTCAAAATCCATCTCACGCGGAAAGGTCGACGTTTATATAACCATAAACGTGATCGACACCCCCGACGTAAGCTTTGAGATCGACGAGGGCTACGCCGCCGCTTACGTATCGGCGCTTCGCAAGCTCGGAGAAAAATTCGGACTTGCCGACGACGTTAGCATTATGAGCGTTGCCAAGAATACCGACATTTTCGTTATCAAAAAAAGCGAGGACGACGTTGAGCGCGATTGGAGCGACCTTTGCGTCGTGCTTGACGAGGCAATAGACAAATTCCTTCTTGCAAGACAGCGCGAGGGCGAGAATATCTGCCGCGATCTCTGCTGTAAGGTCGAGTCCATACGGGCGCGCGTCGACGAGATAGAAAAAATTTCCTTGACGGACACCACGAGCTACCGCGAAAAGCTTGAAGCAAGGCTGCGCGAGATGCTGTCCGACAACCGTATAGTATTTGACGAAAACCGTATACTCACGGAGTGCGCGATCTTTGCCGACAAGGTAGCGATAGACGAGGAGCTGGTCAGACTCCGCTCCCACTTCGACGGCTTTGCGGATATTCTTAAGTCCGACGAGCCTGCGGGAAGAAAGCTCGACTTCCTCGTTCAGGAAATAAACCGCGAGACCAACACCATCGGCTCAAAATGTCAAAATTCCGTTATCGCTCGACTCGTCGTAGACATCAAGTGCGACGTTGAAAAGATACGCGAGCAGATACAGAACGTAGAGTAACGGAGGCAAGAAGGCAAAATGAAATTTATAAACATTGGCTTTGGCAACATGGTTGCCGCTGAAAGAATAGTTACGATAGTAAGCCCCGATTCAGCTCCCGTCAAAAGACTCGTTCAGGACGCAAAGGACGCCGGCAGAGTTATCGACGTCTCCTGCGGACGCAGAACGAGAGCGGTAATCATCACGGACAGCGAGCACGTTATTCTGTCTGCAATACAGGCAGAGACGGTCGCCAACAGAGTTGACGACAACGACGCAGAGGACGATATCGAGGAATGACGGCGGAAATATGAATAAAGGACTTTTAATCGTAGTTTCGGGACCTGCCGGAAGCGGCAAGGGGACCGTAAACGCTCATTTACTCAATTCGGGAGAGTTCGTCTACTCCGTTTCCGCAACCACGAGAGCTCCCCGCCCCGGCGAGGTTGACGGAATAAATTACCATTTCATCACAAAGGACGAGTTTAAGTCCCGCCTTGAGCGCGGCGACATGCTCGAATATACCGAATACTGCGGAAACTTTTACGGAACTCCGAAAAAGGAAGCAGAGGAGGTTTTGGCTTCGGGAAAAAACCTCATACTTGAAATAGAGGTCGAGGGCGCGCAAAACGTCAAAAGGAAATTTCCCGACGCGGTGCTCGTTCTTCTTCTCCCCCCTTCCTATTCCGTTCAGGAGGCAAGACTCCGCGGCAGAGGAACCGAGACGGAGGAAAAGATCCGCTTAAGGCTTGAAAGAGCCAAGGAGGAGATCGCTCTTGCGGACGTATACGATTACGTCGTTTATAACCGCGACGGGCTTGACCGCGAGGCGGCAGAACAGATACGCGCCATCGTAACGGCGGAAAAGGCGTCCGTTGCGAGAAATCCCCGTATCGCAGAAAATTATCTTAACGGTTAATCAATATAACAACATAATAAAACTACAAACTTTCAATTTTTATTTTTTAAGGAGAAAAATATGCTTTACCCTACCATTGATCAGCTTACCAACAACGAATTCAACAGATACGAGTTGGCTCTCGCAACCGCAAAGTGCGCTCGCGCTCTTACGAGCGAATACGTTACGCAAAAGGAGGCAGCTGAAAAGGCAGCTACCGGCAACAAGGAGGCTGACCGCAACGTCATCAATCAGCTCAACAAGGAATACCGCG
>JAZQTY010000181.1:0-2396 GCA_045631025.1 Eubacteriales bacterium | reverse complement strand
TCCTCGTAAAGCCCGGAACTCGCATGGAGGACGTAACGGATATCTTCTCCCACGAGCAGGCCATAAGCCAGTGCTCTCACTATCTTGCCTCAACCTTCCCGAACGCTAAAATTCACCGCGTTGAAAACACCGCGAGAGCGGCGCAGATGGTAGCGGAAGCACAGGGCAACAACGTAGCCTCCCTTTCCTCTCGCTCCTGCGCGGCGCAGTATTCTCTCGAGGTGCTTGCCTCGTCCGTTCAGGACAACGGAAACAACCACACGAGATTTATCTGTATCACCAACAAGCTTGAGGTTTATCCCGGCGCTGAACGTACGACACTCATGATCGTCGCGCCCCACAAGCCGGGCGCACTCTACCGTATCCTGTCGCGCTTCAACGCTCTCGGCATAAATCTCTTAAAGCTTGAATCACGTCCTATCCCCGACAGAGATTTTGAGTTTATGTTCTATTTCGACCTTGAAGCCCCCGTATATTCAGACCGCTTTGCGCAGCTGCTCTCCGAGCTTGAGCGCGAGTGCGACGAGTTTACCTATCTCGGCTCGTATCTGGAGGTCGTATAATGAAAACGGGATATTCCCATTTGAAATGCGGACTTATCGGCGAAAAGCTCGGTCACAGCTTCTCCAAAATAATACACCGCGAGCTTGCCGACTACCCTTACGAGCTTATTGAGCTTGCTCCCGAAGAGGTCGGAGGCTTCGTAAGAGGCGGTCGCCTTGACGCGTATAACGTGACCGTTCCCTACAAAAAAACGGTCATGCCCTTTTTGGACGTCATATCTCCCGAGGCGCAAGCAATAGGCGCGGTGAACACCGTAGTGCGCGGTAAGGACGGCAGACTTTACGGATATAACACCGACTATTTCGGCTTTTCTTATATGCTTGACAGGTCAAAAATCGAGGTGACTGATAAAAAGGTCGTGCTTTTTGGCGCGGGCGGCGCGTCAGCCACCGTTTGCGCGGTTCTTCGCGATCGCAAGGTGCGCGAGCTCGCCGTCATCGGCTCAAGGGACAACAACGAGGAAGGTCTTAAAAACCATTACGACGCAGAGATAATCATAAACACGACGCCCGTCGGAATGTATCCGAAGAACGGCGTCTCCCCCGTTGAGCTTTCGAGCTTTCCCCTCTGTGAGGGAGTCCTTGACGTAATCTATAACCCCGCAAAGCCCAAGCTTTTGCTTGATGCCGAGAAGCGCGGCATTCCGCATATAAACGGCTTGTCTATGCTCGTAGCGCAGGCAGTCAAGGCTTTTGAGTTTTTCACGGGCGACGACGTGGACTACGGCGTGTGCGACGGTATAATCAAGCTGCTTGAATTTAACACGAAAAATATTATCCTCATCGGTATGCCCGGCTGCGGAAAAAGCACCGTCGGCAGACTTATCGCAGAAAAGCTCTCTCGCCCGTTTTACGATGCCGACAAGGTATTTTCGGAGGTCTTTTGCAAGACTCCTGCCGAGGTTATAAGCGAGAGCGGCGAGGACGAATTCAGAAAAATGGAGCATGAAATTGCAGAGCGACTCGGAAAACTCAACGGCGCCGTGATTGCCACGGGCGGCGGCGTAGTTACGAGAGATTTTAATTACGACTCGCTCCATCAGAACGGCACGCTCGTGTTTATCGAGCGAGAGCTTCAAAAGCTCCCAAGAAGCGGCAGACCTCTCTCGCAGGTAAGCTCTCTCGAGGATCTTTACAGCGCGCGCATAGACGCATATCGCCGCTTTGCCGACGTAACGGTACGCAGCACGGAAATTCCGAACGACACCGCAGAGCTTATCATTTCGAAAATTAAATGAAAAATGAAATAGGAGAATGACATGAAAATACTCGTTATTAACGGTCCAAATCTTAATATGCTCGGCATTCGCGAGCCCGACGTCTACGGCAAAGAGGATTTCAAGGCGCTCGAGGCATTTATACGCAAGTCGGCAACGTCTCTCGGACACGACGTTACCCTTTTTCAGTCCAACCACGAGGGCGAGATAGTCGATATAATTCAGTCGGCGTACGGAGTTTTCGACGGCATCGTGATAAACCCTGCCGCCTATACGCACACGAGCGTCGCAATTCTCGACGCGCTCAAGGCTGTGGGTATCCCCACGGTCGAGGTACACCTCTCGGACATCAACGCAAGAGAGGAATTCCGCAAATTCTCATACGTCTCCATGGTAGCAAAAAAGACCGTCTGCGGTCTTGGCTTCGAGGGCTACAAAAAGGCGCTTGAATATTTTAGCGAATAACACGATTCGGCGGGTAGCAATATTATCCGTTGCGCTTCGCTTTCCCCATTAGCCTTCCCTTGGGGGAAGGTGTCGGCGACAGCCGACGGATGAGGGTAGGATGCGAAGCATCCGTGCTTTTATATAAAAGTTTCTTTGCATGCATATCACG
>JAZQTY010000180.1:0-12413 GCA_045631025.1 Eubacteriales bacterium | reverse complement strand
TTGTCTTCCTAAGACCGCTTGGCCTCCGACTTGGTATAGCTCAGCTGGTAGAGTACCGGTCTCCAAAACCGTGGGTCGCGGGTTCGAATCCTCCTGCCCCTGCCATAACCGAAGCCAAATGGCTTCGGTTTTTCTCTTTTTGCTGTGTTTTATTCTGTATTTCTTTGTCGAAAGCGGAAATGACGAAATTTTTTAATGCTTTTAGGTCAAAATCTCCGAGTTCTCTTTCCAATAATTCCAACTGTTCCAACCGTTCCGTTTGCCACAGCATCAAAAAAGCAGCAGCCGTATAGTTAGAGCGTCAAAAATGCGTCAAAAAAGTTTTAGGGCGAGTACAGAATTTTTGTTTCTGTTCTCGCCCTTATATTTGTTTACACCGACGCAATTTTTGAGTCGTTAGAGCATAGTCATTTCATAGACAGAAGTCATTGGTGATACCGTTGAGCATTGAAGTATCCTTTTTCACATAGTACATTTCCGTGACTTGCGTGGTGGAGTGACCGAGTAGGTCTGCTACTTGTTTAACCGTAAGTGACTTGATTGTTCCATCAGGTTGCTTTACTCCGTTTACAAGATTGGTCGCAAAAGTATGGCGGAGAGAATGTAGTCCTTTGCTTTTAATCCCAGCTCCTTCAAGTAGTCTGTGGTATCTTCGTCTGAATACATCGGGTTTAGTGACACCGCCGTTCTCGTTACACACAAGAGGACTATCTTCTCCAAAGCAGAACTCCTTTCGCAATTCTTGTATCATTTTTAGTGCAGTATCATTCAGAGGAATATCTCTTTTGCTTGTTGCACTTTTCAGTTTACCTACCTTAACCTCCGTAGAGCCGTCAGAACGCTCTACGCCGTCTCTTTTGTTTACGACCTTCACTCCCCTCTGCACATGCAGAACTCGTCTCTCAAGGTCTATATCGCTGTTCAAAACTCCGAGCATTTCGCCTGCTCTCAGTCCTGTGTTCAGCATAAGGATATATGCCCCTGCTTGGCGGTATAACTTCTTGCCTGTCTTGTACTGTTTATTTGCTTCTGTCTTTAATCTTTCAATTTCCTCTGCCGTGAATACTGTTACGGTTTCGCTTGTCGGCAAGTCCTCTTTTTCTTGAATTGCATAAAAGTTGCTCTTTTTTATCATTGGGGCAGCATTCATCGGGTTTCTTGTAATTAGCTCTTCTTGTATCAGATGCTTGAAGTAATCTCCGAGAATGATATGAACCTTTTTTACCGTCGTATAGGCATAGCCCTCATTCATCCAATGATTGAGGACTTTTTTGATGTCGGCTGCTGTTATGTTTCCGACAATTTTGTTGCCTATCAAGGGGTATATTTGGTTCTCTGCGGTGCATTCGTATCTGTCGTATGTTGTTCTTTCTACCGATGGGAACTTAAACACTTGAAGCCAATTTGTCATGCTCTCCTTGAGTGTTTTATTGGCTTCTATCGAGGTGGTGATTTGGTTGTTGAAGTCCTCGATATAGGCGGTCATCTTCTTATTGACCTCTTGTTTGGTAGTACCCGAGAAACTTTTTCGTTTTCGTTCACCTGACTCGTCCATATACCACACCGTTCCACCCCATCGACCGTCCGTTCGCTTGAAAGAGTTTCCATTTGTTAGTAGTTTTCTTGTTGCCATAGTTTTCTCCTTTCTTTTACTAACAACAATATCATAAAGATTGATATATATCCAGCGGTATCGTTGAGAATTATCAATTTGTTATCATTTGCGGATAATAAGAAAAAGGCGTCAAGGGCAGACATTGTCTATCCCTTGATACGCCTTGTGTTTTGAGGTGTTTGTGCCCGATTTTTTGTCAAATTGGCGCCAGCAGACACCTTTTGCATGTGTTATGACCTATACGCCGATGCTTCGGGGAGTCCTTGAAACACCTTGTTTTTTGCCTTTCGCTCGGCGTTGCCGTGCGATGTGTGACGCCGTGAACGAGACACGGCTTTATCCTGCTATCATTTCGAAGCAGTATTTTTAGCCTTATGACCCATAAATTTACGTAGTTTTAAACTTAAAAATTCAAAGAAAGCTATGTTGATTTATGTAAACTCATTAACCAAAGATTTCTTTATCAACCTCTGCAAGTGACTCAAAGACAAAATCAGGCTTATCCTGTGGGGTTGCCTTATCGACGTCCTCTGCCTTAGTCTCTCCGGACAGCACGAGTACTGCTGTGACACCGAATTTTTTTCCGAGAGCAATATCTGTATACAGCCTGTCTCCGAATATACACATCTCGTCATTCCTATATCCCGTTGCCTCAGCTATCATCTCAACCGTTTCTTTATAAGGCTTACCGAAATACGTTGGTACTTTCCCCGTTGACGCAGTACAGAAGGCCGCAATAGCTCCGCTATCGGGAATAAATCCCGTTTCCGTAGGGCAGTTCATATCGGGGTGCGTTGACAGATATTCCGCACCACCTCGAATCAATCGGCATGCGTTATCAAGCTTTTCATACGTAAGTGAGGTATCAAAGCTTGTTATAACTATATCAGCCTTTTCTTCATTTCCGTTCAAAAGATTTATGCCCTTATTGCGGTACTCTTCTACGAGCTCATCTGTTGCGACCAAGTACACAGACTTTCCTTTTCTATGTCTTTTAAGGAACTCATACGTAACGTCGCCCGACGTCATTATCTCGTCCTCACGTGGCTCAAAGCCAAGCCTTGTAAGCTTACTCATATAAAAAGGTGTCGTATGCGAGGCGTTATTGGTATAAAACAGAACTCTCTTTCCGTTTGCACGAAGATTTTTTATAAATCTAATAGCAAAGTCAAAGGGATTTCCCCCTAGATATATCGTTCCGTCCATATCAAAGATATACAGCTTTTTGTCTTTGATAATGCTTATATCGGGATTAATAAAATTCATCTTCCCTCCAATTCAATTGAACAAGTCGTAGTACATCCAAAGAACAGAATATCTATCCTTAAGATCCTTTGCGTAGAGATACGCGTCCTTTATCTTGTCCTCTCCGTAAAATTCTTTAAAGCTATCGTAAGACAAGCCCACTCTCTCAGTAAGTTCTCTCATCTGCTCCGATGTAGGACACTCAGCCAAAAGCTTTCTTATTTCCTGCCAGCTTTCACGATATATCTTCACTCTGTCAACATTATACCAACCAAGCTTATTCTGAAGCGCAAGCACCTCGTCGGCAAGCTTTCCATAAACTCTGTGTATATTTGCTTCGTATGTCTCTTTGTTAAAGCTGTACGCATATTCCGATATGTTCTCTATACCTGAAAGTTTTTCTCTTATCTTTGACGTTTCAATAGCAGAATAGCACACGTCTATTCCGTGAGGCAAATAGTCTTCACCTCTTACAATACCCACTATCTCAAAGTAATGCGAAAAATGATGCTCACTTCCCGATGCGGGGCGAGAATTACCTACGTACGCCATAAGTATTCCTACTGCAACGAGCGCTTCCATAAGAGCGCAGGTAGCATCTGCATCACGCTTATTAAGACCGTCCGCAAGACGCACGGTCTTCTCCACCGCCTCATAGGTCGCATTCATTACGAACTCGCAAAGATACTCACCGCCCACAAGATTTGCAAGCTTCCAATCGTTGAGGCAAGAGTATTTTCCTATAATATCCCCGTACCCCGCTTGTATCATTTCAAACGGCGCATCCTTCAGGATATTTACGTCGGCTATTATTGCCTTCGGTACGTCGGCATTAAGCGTGACCTTCATTCCGTCAAGTATGAGTGCCGCACCCTTTGAGGCATATCCGTCCATTGAAGGAGCGGTAGCTACTATGTAATACGGAAGTCCAAAGGTAAAGCTTACGTGCTTGCAAAGGTCATTGATAACACCCGAGCCGATACCAATGATAAGGTCGGTATCCTTTGTAACGTGTGCCTTAAGCTCGTCTATTGCCGCTTCATTGGGAACAAGCACTCCGTCATTGGAATAGATCAGCGTATCCGCAAGCCTTGAAGCTATTTTTTTCTCCACCGCCTCACCGCAAACACCGTATGTGTTCCGATCAGCAACCACAAGAATGCTTGAATACTTTTCGACCAACTCGCAAAGACGGTCAAACGCGTTTTCAGATATGACCACACTTTCAATAGGACAGATATGATCTTTTCCGCACTCGCAGTCACGTCTTCCCGCGATCAATTCCTTTATATTCATTTCTTATTTTCTCCAATGATTATTCTTCCGTAATATTGTATACGTGCTTTCCTTGTGTAACCGTTTCACAAAAGCCGTTTGGTAAGATAATATCCGCGACAACACCGCAAGGCACGTAAAACTCAAAGTTTATCTTACCCGAATCATAGTGCCAATAGCTTTCAATTCGTCCGGATACAGTTTCGAGCGTACATTTGGCAAACCCGAGTCGCTTATCGGGTACGGGAGCTAAACGAATACGCTTATATCCAGCCTCAACAGGCTGAACTCCGCATATTATCCCGTACATCCACTCGGCAACACAGCCGTATGCGTAATGGTTAAAGGAGTTCATATCAGTGCTCCAAAAGCTACCGTCTTCTTTTATTCCGTTCCAATGCTCCCAAATCGTTGTTGCGCCATGCTCAACGGAATAAAGCCATGAGGGATTCTTGTTCTGGAAAAAGAGATCGTATGCGACCTTGTGCTTGCCGCACTCAGACAACGCGTGAAGAATGTACGGAGTGCCAAGAAAGCCTGTTGACATTCTTCCGTCGAAATTATAAATAAGCTCACATAGCTTTTCTGCAAGAGGAGCGCGCTCCTCGGGCAGGCACAGATTGAAGTGGAGTATAAGAGTAATGGCGGTTTGAGTTATTCCTCTGCGCTCCTTGTCTACTACCTTAGTTTTTGACTTGGGAATGATTTCAGTATAAGGGAAACTTTCTTTTGGCATACCGTTTTCCATAAAGTATTCACGGAAGCGTTTTACTATGTTTTTGTAAAGCTGCTCGTATTCGGACATATCTCGACCGAGAACATGTCCTGCTTTGACTAAAAGCTCGGTAGAATGTGCGTAAAACGCGGTTGCGACAAGATCTGTGGAGGTGGCTCCGACGTAGGAATCCTCTCCTGCATCCATAGCGAGCCAATCTCCGTAATGATAACCTGTAAGCCACAGATATTCTTCGTCTCCGACACCTCGTATGTAGTCTACCCATTTCTTCATCATTTCAAAGTTTTCAGTAAGAAATGACTTGTCATTATATATTTCATAAAGTGTCCAAGGAATTATTGTCGCCGCATCTCCCCAACCTGCGGAAATGCGTGTGCAATATGCATCGTTATAGTTTTCGGGACATACACCAAGAACAGCGCCGTTGCTTCTTTGCTCTGCACGAAGGTCTCCAAGCCATTTTTTGAAAAATTGACGAACGTCAAAATTGGTTGCGGCAGTTCTGCAGAATACTTGCGTGTCACCTGTCCAACCAAGTCTCTCGTCGCGCTGAGGGCAATCTGTAGGAATATCGAGATAGTTACCCTTTTGTCCCCAAATTATGTTGCTGTAAAGCTGATTAATGCGTTTATCTCCACATGTGAAATAGCCCGTGCGCTCCATTTTTGAGTGAACAACGATGGCTCTGAAACCGTCAAGGTCAATGTCACCAAAAGGATATTCGTCAATTCTTACGTATCTGAATCCTTGGAATGAATATGTGGGCTTAAAGCTGTCCGCATCACCGCTTAAAACGTATATAACGGGCGTGGCGGCTTTACGGTAGTTTGCGTTGTAGAAATTGCCGTCTTTGTCAAGTACCTCTCCAAAAGAAAGAACGACTCTATCTCCTCTGTTGCCCTTTATATTCAAAGATACGTATCCCGTTATATTTTGTCCAAAGTCAATTACATTTTCGCCTTTTGGAGTAACAATAAGCTTTACGGGTGAAAGGATTTCATTTTCTACGATATCTGCGCCAATTTGTGGCACGAGGGTAAAAGACTTTGCGGGTATAGCGTTTCCGAGATATTTTATATCAGCAGTTTTATCAACGGTTTCTCCAAGGTAGATATCGGAATGGGTTACTTCGTTGGTATAAACCTGCCACGTATCGTCCGTGGTGATATAGCTTACGCTTCCGTCTGCTGACAATAGCTCAAGCTCCGCAACAGCCTCAACGCTATTTCCCCACGGGTGATATTTTCCGCGAGGACCGTAATGACCCGCTGCCCAACCTGGGCCAACGGATATCTCAAGCGTGTTATTTTCGCGAAGTATTTCGGTTACGTCATAGCTGTTATATTGAATACGGTCACTGTAACACGTAAGTCCCGGTGTAAGCACTTGCTCTCCCAATCTTTCTCCATTAAGAGTTGCCTTATAGATCCCCAGACACGACGCATGCAACGTAGCCTTTTTAACTGAAGGTTTTATTTCAAAATCCTTTTTAAAGGTTAGCACCGCTCCCTCGATATCTTCGGGACTTTTGATCCAAATTTGTGATTTCATTTTTGACTCCTTTTAAAATTTAATGTGTCTTATCGCATCACGGTTGAATATGGTAATTAACCTTTATAGCAGCGAATTTGCTGTTGAGCACAGCTGGGCATTGTTATAATTAATGCTTCTTTCCTTGTATTTGTACGGCAACAGCTTTTCTTCGAGCTCGTCGATACGGTCTATTTTGCCTGCGGTATACGCGAGTATTCTGCGACGGCAAGCATCGGTGCGCCTCAAAAGTGCGCCCAAGCGCTGATCCTGAATGTCAAAGCCGTGAGGCTTATTGTCTGTAAACCATTGCTTTTCAAAGGCTCTGGCGTATATATCTATAAGCTTTTCAACCTTTACGTACTCGTTTTTAGCAAGGCGTTCAAGCTCTGTCATATCTTTTCTTTCATAAGCCTTGCGGGTACGAAGTCCAAGCTCGTATTTTATTGCCATTACGTCGCAAAGCTTTGCTGCTGAATCAAATACGTAACCGTATTTTCGACTCTTTTTGGCAGTAGCGTGAAGCTGACGGGCATACTCAACGTACTTTTCTCCCTCACCTTCCTTTATGGTATAATCAAAGAAATCATTAAAGTAGTCGGAGTAAAGCATATATTTCGATGGGTTGTGAGCTTCGCCTTGATATCCCAATACCTCGTTGGGGCAGTCAATATTCATAAACTCATCAAAATCTATACCCACGAGCCTTTTAAACTTTGCTTTTATTTTCTGCTCGTCGGAGTTTCCTTTGGCATATTCCGCAATGTATAACAGAGAGGGAAGTTGAGAAAAATGAGAGCATTCCGCGCCGTTGTCTCCCCACATAGTCATAAATACGTTGCGGATCTTGTTCTTTTTGCAGGCGTTAAGCGCAGGAATCATAGTCTCGAGCGTGAATTTGTTAAACGGTATCATTCCGCTCCAACCCCAAATACCGCCCGCAAACCAAGTTTGGTCTGTGAGTTGCTTATGATTATACATCATATTGCTGTAGTTTTCTTCTTTAGTCTGGTAATAATCCCAATAAACGGGAATTACCGAAGGCGGTAGCGCATCGACTATTTCTTTGGGAATTTTACATTTTGGGATATGATATTCTCCACTGTTCCAAGGTCTGAAAAACATATCCGACCAAATCATTAGCTCGTAATCGTACTTCTTAGCTATCTCGCATATTTTTTCAAGATGCCGTTTCATTATGGTATTGACCGACTCATACCCGTGTATATCAAGGTGCCTTCCTCTGCCGAGGTTGTGGGCTTCGTCCATACCGATATGTATTTTTCTTGACACAAAGCACTCTGAAAGAGTTGCAAACATATGGTCTATAAGCGCATACGTTCTTTCGTCGTCGGTGAGGAGAATATCGTCGCAGTCCCTTGGAAACTTATTCCAATGGAATATTGCGTTAAGATGCGCCAGCGTTTGAATACAGGGGATAACTCTCATTCCGATAGACATAGCAAAAGCATCTATCTCCTTGAGTTCTTCCTTGGAATATCGTCCTCTCATATAACCGAAGTAAGGCTCTCCGTCCACCTCATAGGTGTCCTCGGTATAAAGCAACACACAGTTATACCCCATTTTTTTCAAAAGGGTCAAAAAGCGTTTAAGACCGTCCATACTCATTACGGCATTTCTCGACATATCTATCATTACGCCAAAGGTGTCAAAGCTTTTCATTTTTTATCCTTTCATTCAAATAACTTTGATGTGTATATGCTAAAATTATATCACATAAAACCTGTCGATTCAACGGAATATATAAACATATTTCCGAACTATTCCACACTGTTTTCGGACTAAAAAAACCTCTTTTGTATGGTATATTGACATTTGATTAAAACAATGTTATTATTAGGCTAATGTATGATTTGTAGTTATTATCGTATTTTAAGGAGTGTATTATGTACAAGATCGATCATCCCCATGACAGATCCAAACTATTCTATCCTGATAGAAAAGCCCTTGAAAACATATGTGTAACAGAAATCGGTGCGATGTCGCCCCACAACGGATATTATAAGGACATCACAGGTGGAAATTTTTATATCATTCAATATTTGATGAGCGGAAAGGGAGTATTTAGGAGACAACGTTTTACGGCGCCCTGTATATTCGTGTTTGCTCCAAACGATCATCTGTCATACTCCATCGACTCCGAATCGGAAGCTGTTGAACAGTTCTGGATAAAGCTTGAGGGAAAAGCGACCAAGTCATTTTTGGCGGAAGCCGGTTTTCCTATTGTTTCTTCACTGTGCTTCTTTAACTATGCAAAGAAGGCAAAGCAGATATTTACAGAGCTTACCACCGAGGCGAACTACGTTGATATAGATGACAGATACTTTATGCTTCAAGGCTTTTTTGATCTTTGTACACTACACAGAGGATCCATGTATAAAAGCAATTCACCGAAGGACATAAATCCCTACGTTATAAAAACCGTAGAGTATATCAACTCGCATTATTCACAGCCTATAACAGAAAAAATACTTGCCGATCATCTGCACATTTCTATCAACTATATGCATAGGCTGTTTTGTCAAGATATGAATATGACGCCTAACTATTATATAAACAAATACAGAATAGAACGCTCCAGGCCATTACTTGTAGATACCCCGCTTTCAATAGCACATATAGCTGAAAGAGTAGGATTCTCCAGCGGGGATTACTTTTGCCGTATTTTTACCAAGTTTATGAAATGCACACCCTCGTACTACCGAAAGCACTATAAAAAGACTCATAACAATATGGTAATATCCAATGTGAACGGTTCAAAAAACAACAAGATAGATTGGATATACCGTGAAGATATCTCGGGGATAATGGTAAGAGAGGCGGACATTTTTACAGGGCACGATGGGCCTATGATTAAAATCGGTATTGTTTCAGACACGCATTTTAACTACTGTAATAATCGGGATTTTGAGGAAAATCATCCAACCGTTATGAGCTCTTTCGCCAACCGCAAATGGCTTGCTAACGGAAAGAACGTTGAAAAAACCGCTAAATGCCTTAAATATATATCCGATTGTGACCAAATGGTGGTGCTGGGTGATATTTTGGACTATCTCACTCACGGAGCTATTGAGCTTACAAAGAAAAATATTTTTGAAAAATATCCTAATATTATAGCTTGTGTAGGAAATCACGACGCGGTCAGAAAAATGGAGGGGACGGTTGACGAGACAGATTCTATTGAGGAACGCAGAAACGTTCTCAGAAGCTTCTGGGTACACGATATAGATTATTACTCAAAAATTATTGACGGTCGGGTTATGCTTATACAAATGGATAATGCCAGCAGAGAGGGGTTTGTGGAAAGTCAGATAACAAGTCTTAAGGCTGATCTTTCTCTCGCCAGAGAGCGAGGGCTTGCTGTGTTGCTCTTTTTCCACAATCCCATATCCATAAACAATCCCGCTACAACTGCTACTATGCCTATAAGAAGAAATGACGCGGGAGTGGCTAATTTTAACAGTATCTCGTATCTCATCGGTCCAAAGTCAAAGGGAGCTTCACTTGCGGGCTATGAGCTGATAATAAACAATGCGGATATTATTCATGCCGTATTCTGCGGACATATGCACAGCGATTATTATACTGAAATATACGCCAAGACCGCAGACGGCAGGGACAAAAAAATACCTCAGTATATAACCACAGGTACAGCATACGATCAAGGACACGTAATGATAGTAAATATCAAGTGATTTGGAGAAGATTATGATAACTAATAAGGTGAGTGAGATGGAAAACGGACGTAAGATGTGGCAAGAGTCCTTTTCACAAATATACTTTGACGGTATGTTTGGCGAGGTGGCGGATTTTATTCAGCGTAATCAGATATGCGAGGTCGACCTTTGGAACAAATTTGTCAAGCAGTACAAGCAGTTCGTGGACGGCCCTGACAGACGTTGGAGAGGTGAGTATTGGGGAAAAATGATGCGCGGCGCATCTCTGATAGTCGGCTACACCAAGGACAGAGGAATGTACAGAATTCTTGAAAACACCGTCAAGGATATGCTCAGCGCTCAAGATGAGCTTGGCAGGTTTTCAACCTACTCCGTCCAAACGGAATTCGACGGCTGGGATATGTGGTGCAGAAAATATGTACTTCTCGGTATGCAGTACTTTCTTGAAATATGTCAGAGTGAGGAGCTAAAGGAACAGATAATTGCGGCTATGTGTCGCCACGCCGACTATATTATGTCCAAGGTAGGGCCGCACTCCGATGGAAAAAAAGAAATATACGACACTACAAGGGATTGGAAAGGCGTAAACTCTTGCTCTATACTTGAGCCTTACGTCAGGCTATATCGACTTACGGGAAAAAAACGCTATCTCGAATTTGCTGACTATATAGTTTCCACCGGATTTTGTGCCGACGGAAATTTGTGGGAAATCGCAATAGAGGATAAGCTTTCTCCCTCTGAATACCCCGTAAACAAGGCATATGAAATGATGTCCTGCTTTGAGGGACTTATTCAGTACTATTACGTTACGGGCGTAGAAAAATACAAGACTGCAGCCGCAAATTTCGGGCGCAAAATAATGCAAACGGAAATAAGCATCATAGGAAACAGCGGCTGTACTCACGAGTTGTTTGATAACACAGCTATAAATCAAACCAAAACGGGATATGATTTCGTTATGCAAGAGACTTGCGTTGCGGTTACGTGGATGAAGCTTGCCTCGGCACTTCTTGAGCTTACGGGAGACGCAGTATTTGCGGATCGCATAGAGCAGACCTTCTACAATGCTTACCTTGGCTCACTAAACACAAAACGCGTGGCATATACTATTTTCCCCGAAAAGCACGCGCCGCAGGTAATGCCCTTTGACAGCTACAGTCCTCTTGTTGCCGACACTCGCGGTAAATTTATAGGCGGATACTGTTCCTTCCATGACACCACCTTCTATGGCTGCTGCGCGTGTATCGGCGGAGCAGGGGCAGGAATTATTCCAAAAACTGCGGTGATGAGAGACAGTAACAATATAATCTTTAATTTCTATCATCAAGGCAAGCTCGATACGCTTACACCAAACGGATCGCCGCTTACTGTAATTCAAAATACCGATTATCCGTTGGACGGAACCGTTTTGCTGACCGTACATACCGATAAGCTCGAGACCTTTGGTATTTCTCTCCGTATTCCCGAATGGTGTCATAGCGCTTGTGTTAAAGTGAACGGAGAAAGCGTTGACGTTACAAGAGGCTACACGACGGTTACGCGGGCATGGAGCTCGGGTGACGTAATAGAAATCTTCTTTGATATGACCGTAGAAAGAATACTTCCCCCAAAGGGTGCGCAGAACGAGGATATGTTCGCGGGTTATCGCAGAGGCCCGGTGATCCTTGCCGCAGACGCAAGAATAACAGACCCCCAAGCTGTTATTAACGTGAAATGCGACACGGAAGGGTTTGCCAAAGGCGAAAAGGTTTTCTGCCCCGAGATTCCCGAAGCCTTAGAGTGCATAGAGCTTACAACAGAAAGCGGTGAAAAGGTTCGCCTTATAGATTACTCATCCGCAGGCAAAACATGGGATAAAAAATCCATGTGCGGTGCGTGGTTATATAGAAAATGAATACAGAAAAAGAGCTGATTAAAACTTGCACAAGTCCGTTTTTAACGGACTTGTGCAAAAACTATCTCAGCTCTTTTTGTTTTTGGCAATACAATCAAATTGCGATTTGTCGGGGTATTTGTGACACAGGAATGCGATATGGGAACTTTCTTTATGCTAAATAGCAATAATTATCAATCAGATGTACAAGCAAGGGCAACAAGAGCCTTCCCTTGTTAGGGAAGGCTTTTGGGGGTGCCCTGTTGATATCTAAAAAGGCGATTGTGGAGATTTTGCCATTCCTTTCGGAAGGAAAGCATGTCTTTGGCTTTACTTTGTTATCGGAGCTTATCTTAGGAGAAAGTTCTCTCCTAACGCATCCCCCGCTACAAACAGCTCGATAAATCGCAATTTAAAAACAAAAAACAGGAGCTAAGTCAG
>JAZQTY010000179.1:0-3176 GCA_045631025.1 Eubacteriales bacterium | reverse complement strand
GTCCTCTGATGGTTATCTGCTGACCTACCTCGGCCTGGTGGAGCCACTCGGTAACGCAGCCGCACTTCTTTATGGAAAACTCCATATATTCGGTGTTTGTTGGTGAGGATGTTATGGAGAACATAGCCTCGCCGACACCGGGGATAGAGAGCATCGCGCACTGTCCGGGACGGTGATCAAACGCCTTCTTACCGTCGGGAGTTACGACTCTGAAGGTCTTAATGTCGGGCGTGTCTATGCGAACGTCGGTAATGACGCCGACGGTAGGAATCAAAGTATCATTTATATTATTCACCTTTTTTTCCTCCAATCTTTTTCATAACCTTAACGATATTCATGGAAATCGGGCATCTTGCAAGGCATCTTCCACAGCCTACGCAGCTGAACATTCCGTCGTTATTTTCGGGATAGTACACAAGCTTGTGCATAAATCTCTGGCGGAAGCGCTCCTTCTGGGTAAGTCTGTTGTTTCCGTGCGCCATTCTGGTAAACTCGGAATACATGCAGGAATCCCAGCATCTGTAACGGATAACGCCGTTTCCGGTATTAAAGTCCTTAATGTCGTAGCACTGGCAGGTGGGGCAAACGAAGGTACAAGTTCCGCAGCCAAGGCACGCGGAGGAAAGCTCATCCCATGCGGGATCGTTGAAAAGCTCCATAGTCTTACCGCCGCCGAAGGCATCGGTAGAAAGGTCCTTCAAGGGAAGCTTATCCATTATCTTACCTATCTTTTCCTTCTGCTCGTTTACTGCCTCGTCGCCGCATTCCTCGAGAATGTCCGAAAGACTCTCAAGAAGTGCTGCTCCCTTCTCCGTGTTAGCCGTAAGATAGAGCGCGTCGTCCGCTCTCCATGAGCTTACGTCGCCCGCGGGCTCTGCCGCGTTTATACCGAAGGTGGTGCAGAAGCAGGTTTCTGAAGGTCTTGTACAAGCAACCGACACGATTATGCCGTGCTTACGCTTCATAGCGTAGAAGCTGTCCTGCGGCTCGCTGAGGAATACTCTGTCAAGCACGTCGAAGCTCTTTACGTCACATGCGCGAACTCCGAATACGACGAAGTCCTCGCCCTCTTCTCTTACGTCCTCTACCTCTATATTCTTTCCCTCGGTCTTGAATCTCATCAAGTCCTCGGTCTGGGGGAAGAAGAAGTCCTTAGGGCTTTTGTTGGTGTTGAGAGCCTTTGACCACTCAACACCCTCGCTCCACTCACCGTAGGATGCCGTTCCGTCAGCATTGTCTACGGGCAAATAAAGCTTTGCGTTTTCGCTGATCTTTGCAAAAAGGCTTTGAATTTTATCAAGAGAACACTTAAGCATTGTTATCCCTCCTGTCAAAAACCTCACCGGGCTCAAGATCCTCGGTGGTATAGTCAACGAGGGGAGCTCTTGCGCCAACCTCAGCGCCTGCCTGATACTCACCGTAAAACTCGTTTATATCCTTGATAAACTTACGGTTAAGCAGGTGGAGCGGAATATTCTGAGGACAAACTCTTGAGCACTCTCCGCAGTCGGTGCAACGGCCGGCAACGTGGAACGCTCTTATGATATGGAACATCTTCTCTTCGAAGCTGTTCGCGGGGGATTTGTTTTCAACACCGCTGTTCGGGTTGTCGAATACGCACTTTTCGCAGGTGCATGCGGGGCATGCGTCGCGGCATGCGTTACAGCGAATGCACTTGGAAAGCTCGTTCTGCCAGAAAGCGAAGCGCTCGTCGGGAGTCATAGCCTCAAGGCGTGCAACCTCGTCAAATCTACCGGTTTCTACGACGTCGCCGTCATCTCCGAGAAGCTCATCGTATGCAACGTGCTTCTTGCTCTTGCAGTTTATGCAACGCTCTGCGAGAACGTCGCATGCGTTTATCGCTACAGGCTCGTCAGCGTAAAGCGTGGTAACGACGATCTTATCACCGTCAGTCGAAACTGCCGAAATTCCCTCGCCACATATTGCCTTAACCTTTGAAATATCAGCCATTCCCTCGCAGGGGATGCCTACGGCGTATACCTTTTCTCTGTCAAAGCGGTGCTCTGTCAGAAGCTGGTTAAAGCTGTACGTATCGCAGGGCTTGAGGAATACGAGAACCTTGCCCTCGCCCTTTCTCGTTTCCTTTATAAGATATTTCGAGAAGTTTGCGCCCGAAAAATCGTTATATATAAAGTTTTTCCTTATTTCATCGGCATTTGCGAATACAGCGGGAGTAAGGTCGTAATCAAACTCACCCTTTTTCCAGCCGATAACACGGCTTACCGTGCCGTTTTCAATAAGCTCGCAGGCTTTTTCAATCAGTGATTCACACGTTATTTTTTGCATCGTAAATCCTCCAATCTCTTGTTTTCTCCAAGCGCCGTTACCGCTTCGGTAAATTCATTCATCGTTGCGGCAAACTTTGCGCCCTCGGCAGCGGATACCCATTCAAGACGGATACGCTCTTTTTCAATACCGAGGTAATTGAGCATAGAAAACAGCAAAGCCATTCTTCTTCTTGTATAGTAGTTACCTGACGTATAGTGGCAGTCACCGGGGTGGCATCCGCATATTATAACACCGTCAGCGCCTCTCTGGAAGGCACGGAGAATGAATATCGGATTTACACGGCAGGAACAGGGTACTCTGATGATATTTACACATTCAGGGTACGCAAGTCTGTTGTTTCCTGCAAGGTCTGCGCCCGCATAGGAGCACCAGTTACAGCAGAAAGCCACGATCTTCGGCTTGAATTCGTTGTTTATTTGCATATTGCATCCACCTCCGCAATGATCTGTGAGGTTGCAAAGCCCTTGAGGTCCATAGCACCTGACGGACACGCAACCGTACAAGCACCGCAGCCCTGGCAAACAGCCTCATTTACCGTTGCAACACGTCTTATTGCAACCGTTCTGTCGGGCATACGGAATTCCTTATCAGCGTACGTAATAGCACCGTAAGGACATACTCTTTCACAAGAGGAACAGCCGTTACACATAAGCTCGTTTGAGTTAGCAACGCAGGGGTTGCCCATAAGCTTATCCTTGGCAAGAAGTCCTATGACCTTTGCCGCCGCCGCACTCGCCTGCGAAACCGTTTCGGGAATATCCTTAGGTCCTTGACAAGTACCTGAGAGGAACACACCCGCTGTCGGGCTTTCTACGGGACGGAGCTTGGGATGCGCTTCTGTAAAGAAGTCGTTTGTGTCCATACTT
>JAZQTY010000178.1:0-5678 GCA_045631025.1 Eubacteriales bacterium | reverse complement strand
CCGTTCCCGTAAAGACCGCTATGGCTGAGATGGGCTTCTGCGACGTTGAGATGCGTCTGCCCCTTTGCGAGATGGAGGACGCCAACAAGGCTCGCCTCGTTGCCGCTATGAAGGAGCACGGTCTGCTTTAATTTTTCAAAGTACAATAACGAAAAGGTAGTATAAATATGACTAATATTCTTCTTTCCGGCTGTGGCGGAAGAATGGGCGAGGCTGTTCGCAAGCTCACCTCAGAGCGTAACGACGCGACCGTTATTGCGGGAATTGACGTAAATCCCGCATCCGTCTCGGGCTTCCCCGTTTATCAGTCAATAACGGAATTCTCCGGTAAGGCTGACGTTATCGTGGATTTTTCACACCACACGGCGCTCCCCGCCCTGCTTGATTATGCAGTAAAAACCAATACTCCCGTGGTGGTTTGCACCACCGGACACACCGACGACGAGCTTGCCGCTATGCGCGAGGCCTCAAGCAAGGTTGCCGTTTTCTTCTCGGGCAATATGTCGATTGGAATAAATCTCTTAATGGAGCTTTGCCGCCGCGCATCTGCCGCACTCGGCACGTCGTTCGACGTTGAAATAGTTGAGAAGCACCACAACAAAAAACTGGACGCTCCAAGCGGCACGGCTCTCATGCTCGCAGACGCCGTTAAAGATACGCGCGAGTCGACCGAGTACGTGTATGACAGACACTCCGTTCGCCGTCAGCGCTCCTCCGACGAGATCGGCATCCATTCTGTTCGCGGCGGTACTATCGTAGGTGAGCACGAGGTAATCTTCGCAGGCAACAATGAGATCATCACAATTTCTCATACCGCGATGTCGCGCGAGATCTTCGCCGCAGGCGCCGTCCGCGCAGCCGCCTTCCTCGTAGGCAAGCCCGCCGGCATGTACAATATGTCCGACGTGATAGGTGGTTAGGACGCGATTTTACGCTTTTTTGAAAAAAAGCTTGGCAAAAAACTTCATACAATGTTTTTGCAAAAACAAGCATAGCGAAAGACGGAAATATTAATTGAAAAATATATTTTGGCGTTTTCTAATGAAGAAAGTCGTCGGACCCTACGTACCGACGACTTTCTTTTTTTAATTTATTCAAAAGATAGAACAAACCAAAGTACAGTTTTCTTTTGCTTACCTTTTCTTTTTCGTAAAAGAAAAGTAGGAGAAAAAACAAGAGCTGCTCCAAATGGAGCAGCTCTGTTTTTTATTAGTCTGCGGTAAGTCCGGAACGCTCGATACCTTGTACGATATACTTCTGGCAGAAGAGATACATTACTATCAGCGGAGCTATTATCATAATTCCGCAGGTATTTCTTATTGCAGAGTAGTACAGGTTCTGACCTGCGTAGTCCGTCGACAGCGAAGTAGGAATATCGATAACCTTCGGCATGAGCACCGTCTTCGTAGTCGTGAAGAACAGTCCCGTGTAGAAGTCGTCGGTCCACTGCCACGAGAACGCGAACAGGAATACCGTAATCATCATGGGCACGGAGAGGGGCAAAATGACATTGATAAAGGTATGAATTGTACCCGATCCGTCGATGTATGCCGACTCCTCAAGCTCGTCGGGAACGCCCTTAAAGAACTGGCGAAGCAAGAAGATATACAAGCCGTTCTTAAATGCGAGTCCGCAAATCGACATGATGATGAGAGGCCAATAAGTGTTGGTAAGCGTAATTCCGTCGGGAGTGAACTTATCCCAAGAATCGGGAATAACGTCGATAAGTCCCGTGAAGAGCTTAAGCTCCTTCATAGGCTCCCACATACCGCCCTTTATAAGCGAGTCGATACCGAAGATATCGATTACGGGCAGTCCGCCTCCGTTGAGGAATCCGAATATTCCGAGAATATCGAAATAACGGAAGTTCATAAACAAGGAGAGCTGGAGAGTCTGATGAGGAATTACGAGAGAGAAGATAACCGCCATGAACACTATGCTGTTACCCTTGAACTTGAACTTTGCAAGACCGTACGCTACGAAGCAGCAGATAAAGGTCTGTATCAAAGCGGTGCTTCCCGACAGGAAGAGCGTATTGGTGAACGCTTCAAGATAAGCGTTCTCTGCCCATATCGCCTTATAGATGTCGAGCGAGAAGTTCTTGGGGATAAGTCTTACGGTTACGTCAACGAAGTCATCGGGCGACATGAAAGAGCCCGCTATCTTCGTAAAGAAGGGGTAAAGTACTATGTAAGAAATACCGACGAGCAGTACGAGTCTTATCAAGTACCATGCGATCTTTTTGAGAAAGAAGGTGGAGAGAAACTTTGCTTTTATTCTGTCCTTCAAGGGTGAACGCTCAAAATCAACGCGGATCTTGTTCTTCGTTTCCTTGCGAACCTTCAATTTGTTAGGTGCATTCATTTACGTCTCCTCCTTTCTTAATCTCTTCTCTGGTAGAATACGAACGCCGAGAACAATCCCGCTACCGCTGCGATTATAACGATTACAAGCAGGAAGTACATCCAAGCCATCGCCGAGCTGACGACGTTTCCGTTCGCCTGCTGGTAGGTCTGCGCGATAAACGTCATGACCACGTTCGAGTCCGTCGTAAAGGAGTCTATAACCGTATAGACCGCGTTTACGAGAATCATCGGGCTTATCATCGGGAAGGTTATCTTCCAGAAGGTTTCCCATGCGGTTGCACCGTCTATCTGTACGGATTCGTAAATTGCGGGAGAAATGGACTGAAGTCCCGTAAGGAAGATAAGCATCTGTACACCCGAGCGGTTAACTATATCGTAGATATTGTTAATTGCAACGGTAACGTACTGAACGAGCTCCTGTCCGACTACCATTCCCGAGAACAGCTGTTCAACGTCCATCGAGGAGATAATCTCCGAGGATGCGTTTGAACCCGATCCGTCGTCCATTCCCTCTTCCATTCCGTCGCCGACGACGTTCTGCGCCTCAACGGACTCCATAAGACCGGTAGAAAGAATAACGGGAATAAAGAATATTGCTCTGAATACTGCGCGTCCTGCCATCTTCTGGTTAAGCATTACTGCCATAAACAACGAGAAGATAAGGATCATGGGGATATCGAAGATCATGTTCTGAAGTCCCGTAAACAGCGTTTCAACGTAGTCGGGGTTTACGAACAGAGCCTCGTTGTAGTTCGCCCAGCCGGCGGGGATCAATTCAAATCCGCCGCCCTGGAGAACCTTAATTGTGTAAAAGCTGTAGCGTATGGAATCGTAAACTATCGGAAGATAGATAAGAACGAATCCTATTACGAAGGGGAGCACGAATATCCAACCCGAGCGAGCCTTACGCTTCTCAAGTGATGCGCCTCTTTTGCGCTTTTTGGGCGCTTTTATTTTAACGTCTTTAGTCATGCTTTAGTCCCCCTTTCACTTATTTTCCTGTTTAGGAAGTACGATGTATCCGTATGCATCAAGAGAGTAGGAGTGAACGACGCCGTTATGCTCTACCTCAACGATTACCTTGTAGTTGTTGAAGTTAAGAAGGAACGCGGTTCCGTCCGTATATCTCTCATAAACGATCTTGTTCGTATCGGACTCGTAAACGGGAAGCTCAAAGGTTTCCTTAACGATGTCCTCTACGTTTCCGAGAGCATCCTCATAAGCGGGCATCTCGTATGCGTATACGCATTCTACCTTCGCGAAGGTATTAGCCGCAAAGAGCTTGCCTTCGGTAGTATCGTTCTCGTCTGCCTTCTGATACTTATCGATTGCAGCGTTAACCGAAGCGTATGCTGCCGCTACCTCGGTATTTACCGTAGTAATACGAGTCTGAAGGTCATTGAGTTCAGCCGCGAGAGCTGCGTCAATCTTCGCAAGCTCTGCTTCAGCCTTTGCCTTATATGCAGCATCGAGAGTAGGATCGTTCTTTACGAGATCAAGGTACGCGCCCTTTGCAAGGCTGTACTCATAGCAAAGCTTGGAGAAGCTGTTGAGAACTGCGGTTGCAGACTCCTCAAGAAGCGTCAGCTTTGTGAGATAATCGGTAACGATTGCGTGAACGTCCTCGGGATAGAGCGAAACCTTCTGCTCCTTGGCAGTATTAAGCTTCTTCGTTTCGGTGTTCAGCGTGCTTTCTGCCTTCTTCATAGCAGCATCGGCAGTGTTCATAGCCTCAAGCTTTTCAGCTCTTTCGTCTGCATTAGGATCAGCGCTGCCGTCCGTAGGAGCTGCGGGAAGTGCGTCGTATGCAGCCTTTGCAGAATCGTATGCAGCCACTGCAGAATCGTACGCTGCCTTTGCGGTATCGTAAGAGGTCTGCTTGGAAGCTATATTATTGTCGTATATTGCTTCTCTGTCCTTGATAGCCGTTTCGATAGCGTTAAGCTCATCTCTGCGAGTCTCGTAGGTCTTCTTTGCCGCGCCGTACTCGGATGCAGTGTTAGCAGAATCAAACTCGGAGAGTATATCTGCGACGATTCTGTATATCTCAAGTCTTGCAGTTCTGTAATTATCGGTGGTCATCTCGTCGATCGCCGCCAGATATTCCTGCTCTGCCTTGTTGTTAGCCTCAATGAGGTCTTGAGCGTTCTTTATAAGCTCGTCGTCATCGGGAACACGTACACCGCTTATAAATTCGTGGTGCTCTATAAGCTCCGTCTGTACGCCGGAAAGCGCTCCGTTAAGCTCCTTGTAGAGCGATACGACGTCCTCAAACCAGATATCGTATCTTACGGAGTAATATTGGCTGAGATCCTCATAGTTCTTGAGGTTATTGGTATTTCTGTAAGAGAGAATGAACTTGAGAGATGCGCCGTTCTCAAGTGCCTTAAGAACTGCGTACTCAATGTTACCCTCCATGTTGATAGGCGTACCTGCGAACTCAACGTATCCGTGAAGCACCATTCCAAGGAAGGGTACGCTTGCTGCGGACTGCGAGTAACGGCTGGAGTCAAGCGCTACGTCGGTAATATGGTCAACGTACTGCCACGTGTAAGCGTTTCCGCCGGACGTAAGTACCGAATCAAAGCTATTGCTTATATGAGCGAGTGCCTCTACCGTAAACTTCTTGGAGTCCTCGCGGTTGTAAGGCTCATCCTCGTCAAAGTCGGAGTTAAGAGCGTTACCGAGAGTCGAAACGGAGATTCCGCCTCTTCCGTAGTTATCGTTATAAGCCTTGGTGAGCTTATTGTAGAAGTTGCTGAAGTATGCAGGGGACAGCGCAAGATCGTAGTAGCTGATGTAGGTCTGCTTGGTTGCGCTATACTCACGCTTACTGGAGTAACGGTTATCGATGGTCTTTACAGCGTGCTTCTTGAGCGAAAGTCCGTCGAACATTCCGTCGCCCTTAACGTAAGCAAAGTTGAAGTCAGGGTATACGCCGTACTTACCGTTTGCATCTGCCAAGAGCTCCTCGTAGCTCATTTCCTTTGATACGGAACCTTCCCAATTGAGGTAATACGGAACTTGAGGATCGGTAATACCACCCTTGGTAAAGCCTGTAAGAATGAAGTTTACGTTGGTTATGTCAACGTTCTCTGCCGACAAGTCCTTATACATCTGCGTGATGTCCTGGAACGTCGTAAGAGGAGTCATAACGTCGATCGGGATAGAGAGGAATCTCTCCGTGGTCTCAAGCGCACCGAAGGACTCGATGTAAAGCGGGATATCCTCGCCAACATCCTCGTCGGTAAGCTTGGTAAGCACTCCCTTGGCAACGAGATACTCGCGGTATGCCTTTGCCATTCCGACGTA
>JAZQTY010000177.1:0-2221 GCA_045631025.1 Eubacteriales bacterium | reverse complement strand
GAATATGCATACGCAAGCTTTGCAAGCTCGGATGCGTAAGCATTGTCCTCAACTTCGCCGCTTACGTCAAGTCCGCAGCTGTCAACGAGCGTAACGACGGGCATGCCGAAGCTATCGCAGAAGGACACGAGCTTGGAGATCGCTCTTACGCTCTTTACGTCAAGCGCGCCGTTTGCAAGCACCACGCCCGAAACGACTCCGCCGAAGGAAGCAATTCCGAGAGTTGCGTTGCTTGTATACTCGCCGTAAAGTCCAAGGAAGCTTCCGCTGTCCGCAACTGCGGCAACGATCTCCTCGGCAGTGTATTTTTCAGGATCGAATACACACTCTCTGTTAAGAGGATCCGCGCTTTCAATCATACATGCGTCAGCGTTGTTTTGAGGAAGAACGGTAACGAGCGCTCTTACGAATGCGTAAGCAGAAGAAGCATCGTCAGCAAGCTTTGCCGCCATACCCTTTGCCGCCGCAAAGTCAGCCGTTCCCTTTTCCTTACCTACTATAAACGGAGCGTTTACGTAAAGCTTGGAGCTGTCCTTTATCGCTACCGTAATATCAAACATGGATGCCGCAACAGCGCTCATTCCGCCGCAAACGCCGTCGACGACTGCTATCTGTGGGATAACGCCCGATGCGTCGGATACGCACTTGATAAGCTTTCCGTAAGCCGCAAGCGCCGATGCTCCGTCGTATACTACCGCGCCTGCGCTATCGAAAACTCCGATAATTGGCGCGCCGTTCTTTATTGCCAAAGCGTACGTGTCCGCGATCTTCTTCGCATGTCTCTCGCCGAACGCGCCCTTGGTTCTTCCGCTGTCCTGCACGAATGCGAAAGCGAGCTTACCGTTCACCGAGCCGTAGCCGCAAACAACGCCCTCAAAGTCCTTTTGAGAGTCAAGACGCTTGGTGTACGCACCGAGCTCTACAAAGGTTCCCGCGTCGAAGATAGACTCGATTTTTTCCTTTGCGGGGCCGTACACTTTTTCGTCAATTTGTACCATAAATTTGCCTCCGTTTTGTTGTGTTTTTCGTTTTTTCAAGAGCATTTTACCAAAGTAAAACTTCTACCCCATATTACTACAATTTTACCATATTTTTGACTTTTTTGCAAGGGATTCGCTCGTTTAGCTTTGTTAATTTTCTGTTAATGCACTATACTATTCTATCCAATTTTTTTACGCCATATAATTAAACGAATAACTTTTCGGAGGAGCTTTTATGAAAAAACGTCTTGCCACACGTGTCTCACGTCCGAGCATAGCGCCGCCACGCGGAAGGTCAAACGAGGTAAATATTTTTGCCGCTTCGGCATTCGGCGCCGGAGTCGGCGCAATATTCGTATGCGCTCTGCTCTTTATTTTTTCCGCTTTGTGTTTACTTACCCGTTCGGGAGATAAGCTGTCCTCGCTATTTTCGATTTTAACGCTTGTCGCAAGCTTTTTTGCATGCGGCTTTGCCGCCGCAAAAAAACGCCCCGCCGCAATACCCGTAGGTCTTTGCAGTGGCGCGCTTCTCTCGATATTTCTTTGGATAATTTCTCTTTTTATAAACAACTCACTTTCTCTTGGGCTCTCGCTTTCGATTGAGCTTCTTATTCGCCTTTCTCTCGTCGCAGTATCTCTCGTCGGAGCACTTTTGGGAGTTAATTTGAGAAGTAGACGATAAAAAATTCTCCACCGTTCACGGAAAACGGTGGAGCTTTTTTACTTTATTCTTTTAATTTTTAGATTATCCCTCGGCTTTTGATGCTTTTCGTAAGAGCTTATAACACTCGCTGCATCAGTCTTATTTTCGACAGTAAAAACAAAGTGCTGCATTGTAATCTTCGCTCGGTCAAGCTTTGCTTGCTTATCAGCCATATAGAACGGCGCGGAATTGAAGATTATGCTTCTGTGTCCAAACGTCTTAAAGACGGGAAAGCGAACGCCCTTGCGGTCGATAAGCCACACCTTGCCGCCCTTTTCGCCGCAGGTCTTGCAGTCGCCAAGCGCGGAATTTACGCACTTTTCGGTCACCATCAGCGGCATTCTTCCGTAAACCGTCGCAAAGCTTTTCCCGCCTATATCGCGCAGCTGTGGAACAGTAAGCTCGGGAGAGAGGATAACGTCCTCAAACCCAAGAGACTCATAAAAAGCGACCGACGAGTCGTTAGTCACGTTAAGCCTAAAATCTCCGTGCAGCCTCAAGCCCGCGTCCTTGACAAGCTCGACGTGTCCGAGGTTTC
>JAZQTY010000176.1:0-8361 GCA_045631025.1 Eubacteriales bacterium | reverse complement strand
CCATAAGCTCGTTAAGATACTGATTCTTAAAACTCATTTTTTGTACCTTCCCTATTAAAAATTTATAAAATTGGCTTTTTTAATCAACCAAATATTATTATAACACAACGCATGCCGTTCTGTCAACAAAAAATGCCATATTTTTTGTTAAAAATTGCGATTTTTTTGCTTTACTACGCGTTTTTTATCACCGTTTGCAAGTTGAGCCATTCCAACCTTCATATTTTGAGGTTTAAAATATTGATAAAGTCTGCACGGTATCATTCCGTTATACAGCTTTCTTATCTTATCGGCGCGTCTGCCGTAAAGTCTTTCAAAATTCTCTGCTGATGTAAGAACGTATATCTGCCACGGCGAGAGCGCGCCGAAGGTCTTTCCGATGCTCGTGTAAAGCACCTCGACCTCACGAGGCGTCATCAGCCTCTCGCCGTAGGGCGGGTTGCAGGCAATAGTTCCGCGAACCCCCTCCGGCTTCTTTATATCTCGCGCATCTGCGTTAAAGAATTTTATATAAGCGTCAACTCCTGCTCTGCGTGCGTTTTCCTTTGCCTTTTCTAAAACCTCGCCGTCTATATCAGAAGCATACGCTCTGAATGCAGAGTCGTTTATTCTCTCGTTCCTCGCGCGCTCGCGCTCATCATTCCACACGCTACCGTCAATAAAGGGAAAATCCTCTGCGGCAAAGCTTCGCAAAAGTCCCGGCGCGGTGTTAGTCGCGATCATAGCCGCCTCAATGGCGATAGTTCCCGAACCACAAAACGGATCCCAAAAAAGTACGTCCTCTTTAGGTCTTGCTATATACGCGATCGCCGCCGCAAGCGTTTCTCGAAGCGGTGCTTCACCCGAAGCAGGACGATAGCCTCTTTTATGAAGCGCCGTCCCCGACGTATCTATCATAAGCGTAGCCTTATCCTTGAAAATAAAAAACTCTATTTGATATTTGATCCCCGTTTCGGGGAAAATTCTCATCTTATATACAGCAGCAAGTCTGTCAACTACCGCCTTTTTAACGATACTCTGGCAGTCGGGCACGGAATAAAGACGCGACTGTATCGCATGTCCTTTTACCGGGAAGACATCGTCCTTCCCTATAAAACTCTCCCACGGGAGTGCTTTCGTTCCCTCAAAGAGTGCGTCAAAGCTATCTGCCTCAAAGCTTCCGATACAGATAAATACTCGCTCTGCACAGCGCAAGCGCAAATTGGCGCGAACGAGCGTCGCCTCATCACCGTCAAAGGTAATACGTCCGTCCATCGTTTCGACTCTTTTGCCGCCTATCTTATCGATCTCCTCGCCAAGCAGCTTCTCAAGTCCGAAAAGACAGGTTGCAACCATTCTCAATTTCATAAAAATCTCCGTTTGTTTTAACTTCAAGTAATATTATATTCCAAAAACGTGTCCGTGTCAAGTAGTTTGCTTTTCGGCAAGTACGTTTTTTACGCTGCCAACGGCGATGCTATGACCGCTATTACCAAGCTTATATAGCTCTATTCGTGCCTTCGTCAGCTCTACGGGCGAAAGCCTTCCCGTAACATCGGCACACCATGCGTAGCCGTCTCTATCGTATAGCGTTTTTATTTCACGCGCTTTGCCCCCGTCCTCGGTAATCGACATAGAATATGCACCGCGCTCAAGTCCCCATATGCTCGCGCAGACGAGCATACCGAGCGGTGTGTAAAAAAAGCTTACCGTTCCGTACACGCAGCTGTTTTCCCCCGCAAGTTTTGCCTTGGCAATCGGCGCTCTGCCTCGGCACAGAAGCGCCATTCTCCCGCTCAATCCGCTTTCCTTTTCAATAGCCTCCGAAATCATCAAAATCCACTCTCCTTTTAGTTTTTTAATAAAAGTATATTCACAAAAATCCTCGGTGTTTACTTAATTTACTTGACAGAATACGTTTTTTTTGATATAATTATATTGGATATATATTTTTTGAAGGGAGATGAGCGCGTGAAGGATTATATGAGTAATATCGTTGGAAACAGAGCCGTTTGTGAAAAGCTCTGCATGGATATTCTCGCCAATAAGCTGTCACACGCACTGATACTTGAAGGCCCTCAAGGCACCGGCAAGCATACGATTGCAAAAAGCGTTGCAGCCGCTCTTGCTTGCTCTGAAAAAAGCACGTCCGCCAAAATCCCGTGCGGCGCTTGTCTCGGTTGCAGAAAGGTTTTTGAGAACAAATCCCCGGACGTTATAACCGTTAACCGTGGCGACAAGTCAACGCTCGGAATAGACGTTATAAGATTTTTACGAGAGGACGTTCGTACCGTTCCGAATGACCTTGAGTTTAAGGTCTACGTTATTGAGGAAGCCGATAAAATGACGACGGACGCGCAGAACGCGTTTTTGTTGACGCTTGAGGAGCCGCCCTCCTATATCGTGTTTATTCTTTTGTGCGAAAGCTCCTCTGTCCTGCTTGAAACGATCCGCAGCCGAGCTCCCGTTCTTCGCACCGAGCCTATTTCAAACGAGGCGTTGGACGCGTATATATCGAGCACGGACAGACGCGCCGCGCAGATGAAGCTCGCCTCCCCCAAGGAATACGCCGAGCTTATCGTCGCTTCTTCAAGCGGCATCGGCACAGCGCTTAAATACCTTGAGCCAAGTAAATTCGCGCCGATAAAGGAAATGCGCTCGCTCGTAACAGACTTTTGCGAGGTAGCTTTATGTCAAAAGGGCGCAAAGGCAGCAATGCAAGTAATGTCCCGTTTCTCTCAAAGCAGAGAAACGCTTTCAAATCAACTCACTATGCTATCCTCTGCGACCTCTGATTTATTGCTTCTAAAAAAGAGTGACGACGCTCCTCTAAAATTCTTCCATGATAGGAATGCGGCTATCGAGCTATGCGACAACGCCTCAACGAAATTTATATATGATCTTAATTCTGCGGTGCTGACCGCGTCGAGCTCAAATCAGCGAAATGCAAACGTACGCCTGCTTCTCACAAGGCTGTTGTCGGATGCAGGAATGATTTAATTCGACAACTTATCAATCATTATCAAGTATTATCAAGTATTATCAATCATCTGAAAGGAATTACCATGCAAGAAGAAAAGAAAAACGACCGTTCGGGAGAAAACAAGCAAAACCGTCCTCGTAAGCACGGTTATTTTATGACTCCCCCCGACAAATCAAACGGTGATAATAAAAACGTAGCTCCCAATACTGCCCCGGCGGGTGATAATATTCCGTCAGGCGAGGGCAAAAAGAACGGTCGCTTCCACCACAAAAATAAAAAGAGGCACGACGGCGCCCCCAAGCCCGAAGGAGGCGAAGAAAAAGTCGTAGCTGCTGTGCCTCTGCAGTCAAACGAAAGCACTGCGGCAACCGGCGAAGTCTCAAAGAAAAAGAACAAGCACCGCAGAAACAAGAATAAGCAGAAAAACAAGGAGACCGTTCTTCAGCCCATGCCCGAGGCAAAGGCTGAACAGAAGCCTGCGGAGCAGAAAAAGTCTGTCCCCACCGAAGAAAAACGCAAGGGCGCAAAGGATATAAAATCTGTATCCACGCACAATCCCGACGATTACGAGGCATATACTCTCGTGGTTGACGACGACGCCAAGGAGCAACCTATCACAAGCGAAAAGTCTGCTGACGTTCCAAAAACCGAGGTCGTTGGAATACGCTTCAAGAGCTCCGGCAAGATATACTATTTTGATCCTAAAGGCTTAAAATTCAAGAAGGGCTCGCACGCGATAGTCGACACTGCGCGCGGTCAGGAATTCGGCGAGGTTGCTATGGCAAACGCTATGGTAAGCACCTCCGATATAATTCCACCTCTCCGCCCTGTCGTAAGAAACGCGACGACCGCCGACGTTGAGCATCACAAGTCCAATAAGCAAAAGGAGGACGAGGCTTTCCGCATCTGCAATGCAAAAATTGCGGAGCATAAGCTCGACATGAAGCTTATTGACGCGCAATACACCTTTGACAACTCTAAACTCCTATTCTACTTTACTTCCTCAAACCGCGTTGATTTCCGCGATCTCGTTAAAGATCTCGCAGGCGCGTTCCGCACGAGAATAGAGCTTCGTCAAATAGGTATCCGCGACGAGGCAAAGATAATGGGCGGTCTTGGAATGTGCGGCAGACCTCTTTGCTGTACGCTCTTTCTCTCCGACTTCGACCAGGTATCAATAAAGATGGCGAAGGAGCAAAATCTTTCCCTTAATTCTGCAAAAATTTCGGGAATCTGCGGCAGACTTATGTGTTGCTTGAAGTATGAGCACGAGGCTTACGAGTACGAAATAAAGCGCACTCCCCCCGTTGATTCTCTCGTACGCACGGAAAACGGCGACGGAATCGTTACGGAGATAAGTCCGCTTACAAAGACCGTTAAGGTTCGTCTGTTTGCTTCGCCCGAGGTACCCCCGAAGGCTTACAAGCGCGACGAGATCAAGATGCTCCGCAAAAAGCAAAAGAGCAACGACTAAAGTGTGAGGAGTTATAAGCTATGGCAGACATACAGCACTATGAAAGAGTTTTCGCGAAAAAGCACGCGCCTAAAGGCCTCGTAATAGGCTTGATCGTTTTATACTGCGTGATGGTCAGCGGATGGTTCGTCCTTGCTCTTTTGTCGTCTATGAACATTGCGCTTGCCCTGCTCGCTCCGGCAGCAGTTTTGGCAGTTGCCATTGCAACGTGGAAATACACGCAGCTCGAATACGAATATAGCTTTACGGGAGGCGTTTTTACCTTTTCAAAAATATACGGCAAATCGAGCAGAAAGACGGTATTCGAGGAAGAGCTGCGCAATTTGACACGCGTAGTGTCCTACGAAAAAGCCGAGGTACCAAAGGGAGACAAGCTTATACAAGCCATTCCATCTCTTGACGGTGATACGCTCGCAGTGTGCTGCTTTCAGATTGACGACGAGAACGTTTACGTCATCATTGACTGTGACGAGCTGACGGCAAAGATAATACGCCACTTCAAGCCATCTGCGCTTGACCGTTCGGTTTTAGACACTTTAAAAAAGACTTCTGCCGTAGGAGACGACGAAAATGCTTGATTTTGAGAACTTCCCTATAATAGCCGCCGTAAGAAGCGAGGACGATTTTAAAAAAGCCCTTGCATCGGAGGTTCAAACCGTATTTCTGTTAAGCTCGAATATTCTCACCGTTGAGGACTTTGCCGAGCGCGCACACGAGCGCGGCAAGCTTCTGTACGTACACGTTGATTTCGTTGACGGAGTTAGCAAGGACGCCGCAGGCGTTCGGTATCTCGCTACGAAAAATATCGACGGTATAATCAGCACTCGTTCAAACGTAATTTCAGTCGCTCACGACTGCAAGATTTCCTCAATACAGCGTTTTTTCATGATTGACTCCCGCTCGGTCGACACGGCGCTTGACACGCTCAAGACCTCGAAGGCTGACATGATCGAGATAATGCCCGGCATTGCCTATAAGACCATCAAACGTATCAAGGAACGCTCTAGCATTCCGATAATTGCCGGCGGGCTTATCGACCACAAGGACGAGGCTTTTGCCGCGATAAGCGCAGGCGCGTCCGTCGTTTCAACGGGCAACTGCGAGCTTTGGAACGAATAAAATTAAAAATAAAAATACGAACGACCGCTTCAATACTATGCGTTGAAGCGGTCGTTTAATTATATAAGTCTAATATCAGTCGTTAAAAATATACGTAGCTATGGAATGTGCCTCTGCCTTGGTATTTATCAGCTGTCCGTGCATTTTAAACGAGAAATCAACGTCGTCATCCGTTCTGTTGAGTACCACGGAGACTATGCTTCCGTCAGGATTCTTAAAGGCAACGGTTTCAAGCTTATCACTGAATTTACTGCTTCCTATGCGTTTAGCGCCCTGCTTTACGTACTTGCTGAAATGTCCGATATAGTAATAGGAATCGTGAACGAACACCTCGTCGTTCTCCGTATCAGCCATAATGGGTGAATCACAGAAGTTACCGACGTGATTGGGACCTCCCTTTTCATTAAGCAACAAATTCCAATCGATAAACGCGTTACAGTAGTTATTGAAGTTACCGATCATATCGTGAGCATACTTTTCGCCTATCTTGATGGTATCCATCATACCGTAGCTGTACTCGTAGCAGCCCTCCGAGAAAATAAGCTCCTTATCGGGATAGGACTTATGGAACATTTCAAGCTCCTCAAAGTGGTCGCCACTATACCAATGGAATGCTATTCCCTCTACGTACTTTTTGCCAAGCTCGCTATCAAGCATAACGTCGGCGCGTTCTATGAGTCGCTCCTTGTTATGATCCCAGAAGAACAGCTTTACGCCAAGCTCCTCCATTTTAGGACCGAGATGGTTTACAACGAAGTCGCGCTCCTGCTCTGCCGTGTATATGCACGAATCCCATCTTTGCTTTGCTTTGGGCTCGTTCTGAACGGTAACGCTCTTAATGTCAATTCCCTCTGCCTTATAAGCGTTTATAAACTTAACGAAATATTCAGCCCAGAGGTCGTAATATTCCTCTTTAAGCTCTCCACCCTTGTTCATCATATTTGTGGTCTTCATATATGCTGGAGGGCTCCAAGGAGAAGCAAGCATGTCGATCTCACCGTACTTCATCGCGTCCTTTATCATAGGAATGAGCGACGACTTATCGCGGTTTATCTGGAAGCTCTCAAGAGTTTCGTCTCCCTCGTCAACGCAGGTATAGTTTCCGAGCGAAAAATCGCAAGAATTTATATGTACTCGACCGAGATTATATCCGATTCCCGTTTCCTTATCGAAATACATACGGATAATCTTTTCTCGATTTTCACGGTTAAGCTTATCGAGCGTAGTCGATGCCGCCTCGGTGAACGCGCCTCCAAAGCCCTTTATTTCCTGATACTCGATATGAGGATGAATATTTATCAAGGAATTTTCCTTTTTACTGTCCTCGATTGCCTCAAGCCCCACGACCTCTTTCATAGGCTCTTGATTTTTTACGGTTTTAAAAGCTTTTATAAACATTTCTGCCCCCTTATGGATTTATAAGTCTTGATTAAAGTATAACATTTTTTAGGCAAAATGTCAATACGCTCGCAACACAAAAAGACTGCAAAACAGCCGTTTTGCAGTCCTTTTATTAGTTTTATACGGTATGAATGCCGAGAGACGCGTCTGCGTTGTCAGCGTCAATGCCGTACTTTTTCGCTTTTCTGTATTCAAAGAATTTGAGAGCGACCTGCTCGAAGAGTGCGTAGGAGAGTACGTCCTCGTCCTGCTCGAGATAGGGCTTGATCTGCTCGCGAAGAGCATCAAGCTCGGGAGCGAGCTTATCTGCGGGACGGCAGGTAATTCTCTCCGTATCTCCGATGATCTTCTTTACAAACTCCTCGTCAATATCCACGGGAGTCTTACCGTACTGACCTTGAACCAGTCCCTTAAATTCCTTGGTTACCATCTTGTATCTCTCACCGCCGATAACGTTGAATACTGCCTGCGTACCAACTATCTGCGAGGAAGGAGTAACGAGAGGCGCGTAGCCTGAATCAGCTCTTACTCTCGGAACCTCCTCAAGCACCTCTGTAAGCTTATCGGACTTTCCTGCCTGCTTAAGCTGGGAAACGAGGTTAGAGAGCATTCCACCGGGAACCTGATAAATGAGCGCGTTTACGTCGACCTTAAGCATCTTGGGATCGAGCTGACCGCTTGCAAGGTACTTTTCGCGCAAGGGCGTAAAGTACTTTGTTATCTCATCGAGCTGCGCAAGATCTATGCCCGTATCGTACTGCGTTCCCGCAAGAGTTGCGACGAGCGCCTCCGTAGGGGGCTGCGACGTACCCATAGCCATAGGCGAGATTGCCGTGTCAACAACGTCAACGCCTGCTTCAATCGCCTTGAGCAATGTCATGGAAGCGAGTCCCGAGGTATAGTGCGTGTGAAGCTGTATCGGGATATTTACGGTTTCCTTGAGTGCCTTTACAAGCTCGTATGCATCGTAGGGCTTAAGAAGTCCCGACATATCCTTAATACAGATGGAGTTCGCGCCCATACCCTCAAGAGTCTTTGCATAGTTTGTAAAATACTCCGTGGTATATATCTTGTTTTCGGGGTCCGTCGTATAGGAAATTGCAGCCTGAACGTGTCCTTTTTCCTTGATGGTAGCGTTTATCGCAGTTTCAAGGTTACGGGGATCGTTAAGAGCGTCGAAAATTCTCAAAATGTCAATTCCGTTTGCGATGGATTTCTGAACGAAATATTCAACCACGTCGTCGGAATAGTGACGGTATCCGAGGATATTCTGTCCGCGGAAAAGCATCTGAAGCTTGGTATTCTTAACGCTTGCGCGAATTCTGCGAAGTCTCTCCCAAGGGTCCTCGTTAAGGAAGCGCAAGCAGGAGTCAAAGGTTGCTCCGCCCCACGCCTCAAGCGAATG
>JAZQTY010000175.1:0-1922 GCA_045631025.1 Eubacteriales bacterium | reverse complement strand
TAGCACCGCAAAAGCGGTGCTATCTTTTTTGGTGGATCCGAGGGGAGTCGAACCCCTGTCCGAAAACCTCTTGATATAACCTTCTCCGGGTGCATTCCGTTGATTAAGCTTCCCCGCGTAAGCCGTCAGCGGACAAGCCGCTTACTTGGGTAGCCATTTTCTGCGTGATCGGTTCAATGGCGAAACACCGATGCACGTTCACCGCTCAAATGACGCTCAATCCAAGGCCGCGATACTCCTCGGAGGAACGGGTGGCTTATGCCACGGCACTGCCTTTAGGCAGCCATTGCTACAGTTTTATTGTTAGCGTTTATTTTTAATTTAGGCCTTTATAGAGATTGCCCGGCTCTACCCGCTTATTATACCTCAAAATCCCCGTCGAAACCTTTACGGACCCATATTTGAAGTAAGAGGTAATAGTGAAGAGTGAAAAGGTAGGAATGGAGAGAAACATCAATCGTAGCGCGACTGCTCCTTCATTCTCCTATCCATTTCCCTGTTCGCTTCGTTCTTCGCCGCCGTATCGCGCTTATCGTAAAGCTTCTTGCCTCGGCAAAGTCCGATCTCCACCTTTACGTTTTTTCCCGAAAAGTACAAGGAGAGCGGCACGAGCGTAAATCCCTTTTGCGCCACGAGCCCGAAAAGCTTATTAAGCTCTCTGCGATGCATCAGAAGCTTGCGCTCTCGGTGCGGCTCGTGATTAAAGATATTTCCCTTTTCATAAGGGCTTACGTGCATACCCAGAACGTAAAGCTCGCCGTTCTTAAACGAGCAATACGAATCCTTAAGGTTTACTGCTCCCGCGCGTATACTCTTAACCTCCGTGCCGAAAAGAGATATTCCCGCTTCGTACTTTTCGTCAACGAAATACTCGTGATACGCCTTTTTATTCTGCGCAACAACGCGCGTTCCCGTTTTCTTGTCTGCCACGGCTCTCTCCCTTCTCTTTTCGTTCCTCACTATTGTACCACATTTCCCCGTCAAAATCAAGCGTTTTGCGTCGGATTGTTAATTTTTTTCTTTTCCAAAGAAAATCAAGAAATATTGACATACCCGGACTTTTATGATATAATGTAATTTAGATTATTATGCAAAGGAATCGGCGATGAAAAAGCGTCTTTTGATATTCGACCTTGACGGCACTATTGCCGACACCATATACTCCATACGCGACGGAGTAAATATGGCTATGAACAAATACGGCTTTCCCGAGCGTGATTACGAGCAAACGAGAGCAGCCATCGGAAACGGAGCGCGCGAGCTTATCCGCCTCTCTCTGCCCGAGGACAGGCAAACGGACGACGTTCTTATTGACCGCGTGCTTGCAGATTACGATAGATTTTACGGCTTGACCTACGCAAACGTTGACGGCACGTACGACGGAGTCGACGTGGCGATAAGAACGCTTATTGAGCGCGGCTACAAAATTGCCGTGCTTTCCAACAAGCAGGATGCGTACGTCAAAAAAATCGTCTCTCTGCTGTTCCCCGACGGCGAGATATCCTACGCCATGGGGCAGACGGCGCTTCCCAAAAAGCCTGATCCCACCGTTCCCCTTATGATAGCGGCTGAATTTGGGGTCTCCGTCGACGAGTGTGCGTTTATTGGCGACAGCGACGTTGACGTGCTGACGGCGAAGAATTCGGGAATGTACTCGGTTGCCGTAACGTGGGGCTACCGTCCGAGAAGTGAGCTTATGGCTGCGGACGCGCTGATAGACGACGCAGGCGAGCTTCTCTCGCTTTTTGAATAATCAATCTAACAAAGCATTTAAAAGGCTTTAAAAAGCATTTGAAAGGAAAAAATATGAAGGTTGGATTCGTTTCTCTCGGCTGTCCGAAAAACCAGCTTGACACCGAGGTCATGCTTCACGAGGTCGCATCGGCGGGCTACGAGATAACTCCCGAGGAGACCGAGGCGGA
>JAZQTY010000174.1:0-5233 GCA_045631025.1 Eubacteriales bacterium | reverse complement strand
CAGAGCTTTGGCGCATTGCTTGGTGAAAACTATGAGGTAATTGCTTCGATGACAGGCGCGGATAAGAACAATTATGAGCTTGTCGCTTACGACGACGGAAACGGCAATATGATCTACGGTACGCTGACCATCGTTGCCGCTCACGACGTTCAGTTTGACGGCTCTTGCGCTTGCGGTACCTCTCACCTTACAGAAACACTGACCTTTACCGGCAGCGAGGTTGTTGGCGCATCCGTAACCATTGACTGCGACTTCACTTATGAGGGCGGTATTTACAAGATCGCGCTTGAAGGTGGCAAATATAGTTTCATGCCCTCGGATAATTTTGCTACAATCACGGTATATGATGAAGACGGCGAAGAATTAACAAGTGATTCCGCAATTGGTGGCATTACGCTTACAGAAGGAACGTACTATGTTAGCATTGGCATTAATTCCAGTACCGGTACGTCTGATAAGATCACAATTAAAAAGCTCGCTTGTGATAACGTTCAGTTTGACGGCTCTTGCGCTTGCGGTAACTCTCACTTGACTGATACTATGAGCGTTCCTTCCGGCGAGCCGGTTGGCGAGCTTGTAAAAGAAAACGTCGATCAGTATTACGAAGGCGGTATTTATAAGATTACATTGGCAGGCGGTCAGTACGGTATGAATTATAGCGACCAGTGGGGTTACTCCTATTGGTATGACTCCGATGGAAATGAAATTGAATTTACTTCCGGAAAGGCGTGGCTTGACGCGGGAGATTATTACATTCATATCAAGCTCCATTCGTTTGCTTTTTCAGGTGACTATTATGCAGTTAGAAAATACGCAAAGCTGCTTGATATTGAGAATGAGGAAGTGATAGTTCCGGAAATTCTCGACGCCAATAATCCTGTGCAACGCACGGAGCTCATCGCCTCCTATCACAGCGGCGGAGACCGCTTCGTGATCTTCTACGAGGTCGGCAATGAGGACGTTCTTGATTACACCGTTGGCTTATACTATACGACGGATGAGGGCGTATATCTGTTCGATGCCGGTGATAACATCGAGAACATCGAGTTCTACGACATGTACAGACATCAGTTGGACGCTACTTGGGATAGCGAGAAGTTTGAAATCGTGCACGCTGACAACGTTAGCGCAGTCGGCGGCGTGTATATCGTGATCACCATGAACGGCGAGGGCGAGTACCTGTACTTCGGTGCTGAATAATATAGAAGCAGACGAAATAACCAATAGCCGTTAGATCGGCAACCGCGCGGCGGGCAGATTTTCTGCCCGCCGCATTTTTGCGTTTTGACGCTGTGTTCTTTTTATAGTCGTTTAGACTTGAAATTTTTGCCGATTTATGCTATAATTTGACGTAGTAAAGGTTTTAGGAGGGCGAAATGAAGAAAAAGATTTTTGCTTTGGCGCTTGTTTTGGCGCTGGTGCTTTCTCTTGCAAGATGCGCATCTTACAGAGACGTACCGCTTGACGTGGGTAAGAACGCTTATCCCGTGAGCGCGTACAGAACTACGATGCAATATTACGAGGACTTTAAGGTCCTGCAGATTGCCGATCTGCATCTCGGAGTTGAAACTGACGTGGCGCGCGAGCTTGAAATACTGAAAAATACCATTCGTACCGAGGCTCCCGACCTAATAATTCTTACGGGAGACAATTTCATGTATGCTTCAAAGGGCATCGTTAAAAGTCTTGTTTCTACGCTGAATACTGCCTGCGAGGAGCTGACGGCTTCACGCGACGGGCGTCTTACGAAATTTACGTTGACCTTTGGCAATCACGACAATCAAGGCGACTATTCGCGATATTACATAAACGAGGTCGTAAAGTCGTACGCTACCTCGGACGGCAACGAAATTGCCGAGAAAAAGTTTGCCGCATTCGTGGATTTTGAGGACGACAATCTCTTTGGCCTTACCAATTTTTATATTGACCTCGTTGATGACCGCTCAAAGAGCTGCGATTCGGTTGACGTGAAGTATCGACTTCATATTATCGACTCAAACGCGTATCATTTTATGGGCACGGACTACGATTACGACGTGATACACGACGAGCAGCTTGAGCACGCCGTCGACGTTTACGAAGCTGCAACTGCGGACAAGGACTATATCGGAATGGCGTTTTTTCATATCCCGCTTCATGAGTACGGAGAGATGCACGAGGAATATCACGCCTCCACGGATAATTCATTGATGTGTCAAGGCGAGATACGCGAGGACGTGCTGTGCGGATATGAAAACAACGGCGCTTACGAGAAGCTTCGCGCGGCGAATATCGTTGCCTTTTTCTGCGGACACGAGCATAAAAATCACGGTGACTATATTTATCGCGCGGGTAGTGAGGATATTTCCGAGCGAGCTATCTTTTCGTACGGAGTGAAAAGCACTAACCAGCTGTATCACGACGAGGACGTGATAGGCTATAAGACGGTAGTGCTGCGCGACGTGTCGGTTGCCGAGTTTGTCAGCATGGAAAATATCAGCGCGAATTTTGAAAACGTGACGGGAGGATATTCTAACTATGAAAATGAATAAATCTCTTGATAGCATTAGCGCCTTTATCGCACGAGTTGCTCCGTCCGTAGCGCTGCTACTTGCGTGCTTTTACGCATACGATTTTTACAAGTGCCTTTCGGGCGCTATCGCGAACGGATTTCGTAACGCGCTTTTGATACTTCCCATGACGCTTGCGTTTCTTTTGCCGGTGCTTTGCTTTATGTTCTATTTCTACGACTTCTACGTGTGTGCCACCGCGCCTGCCGCGCGTGTGATATTTTCTTCCTTTGCAGTGATTTACGCTATTGCCGATCTCGTGTTTATATTTGCAAACATGGACATTTACAGCGCCAATCACACGCTTGGCGTATACGACGCTCTGCCGAGCATAGGGCTTCGCTTTCCTTACGATATGATCGTAGTACTTATCTCAATAATTGTTCTTAACGTTTTTGCGGCAGTCGCGGGATTTAAACGCGAGTCGCGAATAGTGACACTCGTAAACGGAATAAAGAAGCGCCAAGCTCTGCGACTTCGTATATTGGAATATCTTGCTCTTTGCGTATTGGCGATTGTCGTGTTCGTATTTGCGGGCTCCGCGCTCTATGCTGCTTTTAGCGCTTACGAAAACGCCTTTTACGATTTTAGATACGTGTTCCTCATTTTATGGGTTCTGATAATACCGATGGGCAATCTCGTCTTGCTGACGGTCAAGCCCGAAAAAATGAATATAAAAAAGAGCGCAAAGGTAGCGTGGCTTTCGGGCGGTATCGCCGCAAACGTAGTTTTTGGCTTGCTGTTTTGGATTTTGGAGCTGACTTATCCCGATTTCCTCGTGCATATTGGAAAGCCGCTGTTTACGATTGCGTTTTCCGTTTCGTTGCCAATAGAACCGGCGATTATTCTCGGCATTATGGCGTTGAGCGTGTTGGTGCTGACCGCGCGTCTGTTTCTCTTGCTGTTAAGGCGTGAGAGTACGGCAAAGGCTTCAAATGAATAATTATTTACGTGCTTCTGATGCGGGAGGATGGCGGTGCATAGTATCCGCCATCCTCTTTTTTAATTCATAAATATCATTCAATCGTAGGAATTGAATTTAGTGATGAAAAATACAATAAAAACATTTCGTCGGAAATATACATTTGGTGATAAAAAATATAATATAATCAAAACAAATCGTATAAAACAAGGAATTATACGATTGACAGATAAATGAAAAAATATAATTGAAATATTTATGCGAAAGCACGTATATTAAGAGCTAATAATACAATAAATAATGGGGATATATTCTGCGAGGCGGAAGTGATTGACATATAGGTGAAAAAATGATTGACAATTGGATATACATGTGCTATAATATGTAATAATTATTACGCGTGCGTACGCGTTATATATTTTGTGTAAAAACATTTGAAAAACTTTAGATGACAGAGGATTTTGAAATGACTAAATACTCACATATCATTGAGCGAATGACGCTTGAGCAAAAGGCGACGCTTGTCAGTGCGGGCGGCGGCTGGAACAAAATAACGGCGGGGGAGAGTGAGATTTCGGCTCTTGCCTTTTCTGACGGCAGATTTGGCGTAAAGGTCGCGCAGGGACTCAAATATTACGGCGCTCCAACGACGCGTTTCCCCGCGCCGATAAACGTTGCGCGTACTTGGAATACGCCTCTTGCCGCAAGGATTGCAGACGATATAGGAAACGAGGCGCGTTCTCTCGGCGTAAACGCGCTCACGACGCCCGAGGCTACCGTAATTACGGACGCTTCATCGGCAAATTCCGATCGTTTTTCCGAGGATCCCTACCTCTGCGGACGCATGCTCACGGCGTACGTTCGCGGTATTGAATACAATAAGGCGATGGCGACGGTAAGCTATGCAAGCGGCGCAGTTACCACGGAATTTGCGGCAGACGAGCAATCTCTGCGCGAGGTGGCGCTTATGCCCTACGAGATGGCGATAAAGGACGGAAAGCCGTCTGCGGTACGCGTTGCGGGCGGATATTTCGGCGACGATCACGTTTGCGAGAGCAAGCACCTTATGTCCGGAATTCTTAAGACTGAATGGAAATACGACGGCGTTATAAGCGTGCTCGACGACGGCAAGGTCGGAATTGTTAAGGCTATGAGCGAGGGCGCGCATATGTTCCGCTCTGTCAACTCCGCCCAAGAGGCGCAGAAGATAGTCAAAATGGTGCAAAGATACAAGAAGCTTGAGGAGGACGTTGACGACGGAATTGCAACGCCCGATCAGCTTGAGGTTGCTGTTGCACGTGGCGAGGCGCTTCCCGAAAAGATGCTTGACGAGGTCGTTGAGAAGCTTCTCGGCGCAGCCGACGATAAGCACATGAAGGACGTTCCCGGCGCTGATGCCTACGGCTCTTATCCGTTCAACCACCCCGTTATGTTCGAGGAACGCAAGCATGCAGCTACTGCTTACGAGGCGGCGTGCGAGTCAATCGTAATGCTGAAGAACGACGGAGTTCTTCCTATTGACGCGCAAAAGAAGGTTGCGTTTTTTGGTGAGTATCTTTTCTTCGACCTTTCCGACGTAAACGGCGAGGGCAGCTTCGTGTCGCTTGAGCCGGAAAACACTGCAAAGCAAATTAACAAATCCGGGCTTGACGTTATCGGCTGCTCAAAGGGCTATCAAAAGGACGCAAGCTCCGTTCAGCAGTCTGCGCTTCTTGCGGATGCAAGGGCTATGGCGGTAGGCGCCGATGTGGTCGTTATATAC
>JAZQTY010000173.1:0-2630 GCA_045631025.1 Eubacteriales bacterium | reverse complement strand
CGGATAGCTGTAAGTGTTGTAACAAACTCAGGAAGTGAAGTACCGAGAGCAACAATAGTAAGACCGATAACCTTTTCGGAAACGCCAAATTTTTGTGCAATGATAATTGCATTGTCAACAAGGAAATCTGCACCAAAGGCGATTAAAACAGCGCCTAAAACCAAAAGGATAATATCTTTAAGTAAAGAATCTTTTTTGATTTCGTTCGTGGGCTCAACAATGTGGTCTTCGCCACTTGCGCTTTCGAGCATCTCTTCGGTTACAATGGGACCAGATTTTTCTTCAACCGCAACCGTTTCAAGTGATGCGGCAGAACTTTTCATTCTTAAAACAGTGGAAACCATATATGTAACAAATGCGGCAAGTAAAACAATACCTACGGTTCTTGAGAAATAACCCAAGAAGTAAGAAACGAAGCAATAAAATACAGCGGCACCGAAGAAGAATGAAACGGGAAGAATCATACTTTTTCTTGCGGCGGCACCGGGTTTAATTGCAATCGTAAGTGCAGCAATAAGAGCAGTGTTACAAATGATTGAGCCGATTGCGTTACCGTAAGCCATGCCGCCGGATCCCGCCATAGCGCCCTGCGCCGACACCATGACCTCGGGAAGCGTCGTTCCGATAGATACCACCGTCGCGCCTATGAGGAGCTCGGGAAGATGGAATTTGCGCGCGATACCCGACGCGCTGTCAACAAACCAGTCGCCGCCCTTGATGAGCATGAGAAGCCCAACGATAAAAAGAAAAATATTAAGTGCCATTTTTTCTCCTAACTTTTTAATTTTTACATTTTAATAACGCTATTATTTTACATTATTTGCTGTAATTTGTCAATGATTTTTTTAGTTTTTCAATGCTTTAGCGGGTAAGAGGAAATTTTGCTGCTAAAAAAATTCAACGGTTATTTTTTGCAAATACAAAAAAAGTGGTAGACATCCGTTACCGTATATGGTATAATAAGGCATCTATCAAATGACAAAGTTAGTCAAGCAAAGGAGCTTTTATGAGAAGCAGCATAAAAATCATTTTCGTGTTTATTGCGATGTGCCTACTTTCGGGCTGTCTCTTCGGCTGTAACGATAAGGGTGAGGTTGTCGAATCCGTCGAAACCACCGAAGCCACCGAAGCCGCAGAATTTGAACTTACACTTGCGAAGCTTTCGGAGTACGTCATAGTTATACCTCAAGACTCGGAAGAAGGTATGAATACCGCCGCCTATTCTCTCCAGCGTGCTGTTGAATCAACCATAGGTAAAAAGCTTGATATCGTAACTGATGAGCAGACGTTTGAATGTGAAATACTCGTAGGTCTTACGAACAGAGCCGAGACGAGGGAATTTTACGAAAACGTCCGCCACTACGATACGGGTTACGCCTTGGTCGGTAAAAAAATTCTTATTCTCGGACATACAAAATCAACTGCTCACGACTCCGTTCTTCACTTCAAGTCCGACATATTATCAAATGCTCCTGCAACGGGAGCCATTATGAGCGCCGACGACCTCAAGCATTTAAGCGACGAGGAGCGCAACGAAGAATACGAATGGTATGAGCAGAGCAAGGCTGATTTTTATTCTCCGTTGCTTGAGGGCGTTACCGTAAACGCCATTGGAGACAGCTATTTTAATTACTCAAAAATGGATAAGAGTCAGGTGTGGATCAGCCTTTTGGCAAAAAAGTACGATATGAATATGAATAATTACGGTAAGGGCGGCTCAACAGTTTCCAATTACAACCCTCAAACTCCCATGTGCGAGAGATACACGTCTATGCCCTCCAATAACGCGAACATTGTTCTTATTGAAGGGGGCGCAAACGATATTGCAAAATATACCCCTATCGGAGATGTAGACAGCGCGGATACCAAGACGTTCTCCGGGGCGCTGAACGTTATTATAGACGGAGTTCAAGAGCGATATCCCAACGCTATGATAGTCTGCATAACCACGTGGAATATCTACGACGGATTTTACGACGAGGGTACTCTCAATTATATGGAATACGCCAACGCCATGGAAGCCGTGGCGGAGCGACAGGGCGTTTATTTTATTCCCGCATACGACACAGAGGTTTCGGGCGTTGATATGAGCAACGTAGTCTTCCGCAGAAAATATTGCATGTCGTCAAACGATACGCACCATCTTAATGAAAAGGGTATGAAGCTCGTTATGCATTCTTTTGAAAAAATCCTCGCCGAATATTATCAGGATTTTCTCGGTAAAAAGAGCGCTTGAAAATTAAAGTGAAAATGAAAGTCGTCGGTACGTAGAGACCGACGACTTTCTTCGTTGAAACACACCAACAATATCTAATCGATAAATAATATTTTCCCGATGTGTTTGCTTGATAATATTTTCTATGAAGTTTTTTGGCTCCACATTTTATACACAAAATGTGGAACGCATCTTCCGCGTTCTCGCGGCCTTTAGTTGAAGTAACCCTCTCTGTAAAGGAGCTCGGCGATAAGGACAGCGCCGCCTGCCGCTCCGCGAAGCGTGTTGTGGGAAAGACCTACGAACTTGTAGTCGTAAACACTGTCCTCGCGGAGTCTGCCGATGCTGACGCCCATACCACCGTAAAGGTCGCGGTCGAGGCGTGTCTGAGGTCTGTTATCCTCCTCAAAATAGG
>JAZQTY010000172.1:0-10435 GCA_045631025.1 Eubacteriales bacterium | reverse complement strand
GAAAGAGGCATACCTATGTTACTGTTATAGTTGCCCTCAGTCTTGTGAACTCTGTAGCTCTCGCCAAGCACCGCCGCAACGAATTCCTTGGTAGTGGTCTTACCAACGCTGCCGGTGATGGCTACCTTGCGGTGATTTATTCTGCGGTCGTAAGCCTTGGCAAGTTCACCGACGGCTCTTATGGAGTCCTCAACCACCACGGCAACGTATTTCTGATCCTCACCGATTTGAGGAATACGCTCGCAAAGCACGCAACCGCTTCCGGAGGAGACCGCCGCGCCTATGTAGTCATGACCGTCAACTCGCTCACCGCCGAGAGCCACGAAAAGCGTTCCGTCAGCAGTTTCTCTCGAATCGGTACAAACGTAATTAAAAGGCAAATCGCGCTCAAGCTCTCCACCTACGAAGGTAAGAACACCGCCGCAAATCTGCGCCAGCTCCGACATTGTAAGGCTATTACATCCAACGTTGACTTTCATAACAAACCGTCCTTTCTTCTTTTAAGCTCCGTCAGAGGGCAAAATCCCCCTATACGTCGCCTCCGCGTTTTATTTTTCGAGGGCAGAGCGCAGTATCTCGCGCTCGTTAAAATAACGTTTCCCCTCGGCAGTTATTTGATATTTTTCGTGTCCCTTGCCCGCAAAAACGAGCAGGTCACCCTCTCGGGCGATTTCCACCGCGTAATTTATCGCCGCCTCGCGCGACTCAATTTTCGCATAAGGCTTTTCCTTGTCTATTCCCTTCATCACGTCTCTGATGATTCCGTCAGGCGACTCACCTCTCGGATTATCAGAGGTTACTATCACGAAATCCGCCAAGCGCGACGCGATATTCGCCATCTGCTTTCTCTTGCCCCGATCTCGCTCACCACCGCAACCGAACGTAAGTATTATTCTCGTTCCCTCACGGCGAAGCCCATGCAACGAGGTAAGCAAGCGTTCAAGAGCATCGGGAGTATGCGCATAATCTATAATAACGTCAAAGCCCCGCTCCGTGTAAATTCTTTCCATTCGCCCCTCGACTCCGAAAAAGCGCGAAAGTCCCCCTATTACGTCTTTTGAAGCAATTTTCGCATCAAGCGCCAAGGTTGCGGCAAGCAGTGAATTAGTCACGGCAAAGTCGCCGAGCACGGGAGATTTTATCCTATGGCTCTCATTTTCGAAGCAAAGGGTATACTCTATTCCGTCTATATCGCATTTTGGCAAAAAGGCGACGGAATCCCCATGTCTTTTTGAGCACGAAATGCCATCCTTATATCTTCGACACAGCAAAGCGCCCCAAGAGTCGTCAACGTTTATTATTTTACCGCGGCAATGCTCAAACAGCCTTGCCTTGGCTTCAAAATAGCTTTCCATATTTCCGTGGAAGTCAAGATGATCCCGCGTGAGATTTGTGAAAACTCCGTATTCAAATTCAATACCCTCTACTCGCGAGAGCGCAAGCGAGTGGCTGCTTACCTCCATAAAGACGTAAGCAATTCCCTCGTCCGCAAGATGTGCGAGAAAGGGATAAAGCTCCGACGAATCGGGCGTCGTAAGCCCGGTTCGGCACAGCTCCGTTTCTATTCCGTTTATACGGCAACCGAGCGTTCCAATGACCGCGCACGGTACTCCCGCCTCCATAAATATGCTCTCAAGCATATACGAAACGCTCGTTTTTCCGTTAGTTCCCGTAATTCCGACTATCTTAAGCCTGTCGGACGGCTTTTTATACCACGCGTTATAGAGCCTTGCAGCTACAAGTCTGGTGTTGTCAATTTTTAAAATTGCGGCACCACCCACACACCCGTCACGCACCTGCTCGGCTACTATAACGACAGCGCCATGCTTTATTGCTTCGTCTATATAGTCGTGACCGTCATTATTATGTCCCGCGACACATACGAAAATGCATCCTCCGTACGCCTTTCGGGAATCCGTCACGACTCCGCTTATCTCTATATTTGAGTATTCTTCGGGGCAAGCAATCCCCGCGTCAAAAAACAGCTTTGATAAGAGCATATTCCCTCCGAGGCTTTAATTGTTTAAACGTCCTCGGAGCGCGATATCGCCCCTATAAAGATCAATCAGTCTATTGGATTGGAGATATAATCCTCATCCTCCGTGCGACACTTGATCGTTACCACCTGTCCCTTGGCAACCTTCGTTCCCGCAGCTATCGACTGCTCGTAAACGGTCGCTCCCGTTCCGGTAAGGTGGTATTTACTTCCCTCAATTCTTACGTTAAGTCCGCGAGCGGTAAGCTGTGCGTTTGCCGTCATTGCGTCCATTCCAATTAAATTGGGGACCTCAACGTCCGTCACCATAAGGGATTTATCAGTATAAAGATAAATAACTCCGTTTGATTTTTCGACGTACGCGCCGCTTGCGGGAAGCTGGCCCGCAACCTTGAGGCTATCGTTGTCCTCGCCCACGATCTTATAGTCGAGTCCAAGCTCCTCTATTCTCTCCTTTGCGCGTCCTACCGTCCAACCGCTGTAGCTGCCGACGCGAATAGAAAGCTTTTTAAGCTCCGCCTCGGTATATTCTGCGGTAATTCCCATCTGCGGAAGAATGTTTTTGAGAGCCTCTGCCACGTAAGGAGCGGCAACTGTGCTTCCGTAAAGCGTTCCCTTCGTAGGCTCGTCAACGATGATTATTATTGCTACCTGTGGATCGTCCGCAGGTGCGTAAGCAACGGTAGAGCAGATATAAAGCTCCTCGTCGCTCTCGTATTCCTCGGCAAGAGCTATCATGCCGTTTATTTGATTTTTCGTAAAGTATCCCTTGAGAATGCTTCCACCACTGCGTATATCGTCGGCAATAGCCTGGTAGTAGGTCTGACCGAAGCGCAAAGGCACGTCAACGTAATCAGCGTATGCTTCGGGATTCTTGGAAAGCTTATCCTCGGGATCAAGAGCGTTGTACAAGGAAAGCACGTCTCCGCCCTTTCCCTTATAAATATTTACAGCAGAAGCAAAAGCCTCGGCAAAATCGTACGTGCTCTTTTTCTTTTCCGACGTACCCGTCTTTGCGGCTACCTTATAGCCTGCGACGTAAGCATTTTTCGCGCCTCCGTTGCCCGAAACACCTTCCTCAAGCATTTGAGAAATGGTCTTGCAAACGTCCTCGCTTACGGTTTCGCGCTTTACCTCTACCTCGTGTGAGTAAACCACGTTACCCGAAGCATCGCTGATACTCTGTACAAGATAGGGCGTCGTAAGCTTTCCGCCGTTTGCAACGGAAGAAACCGCACTTATCTGTTGAATTGGTGTTACGTTAAAGTTTTGACCGAATGCGTATATAGCAAGATCAAGCTCTGACATCTGTTCAATAAAGATACTGCTCGACTCACCCGGCAAATCGATTCCCGTTTTTTCACGGTAGCCGAAAATATCCGTATACTGAACGAATTTTTCAATTCCTATTCTGCCGCCAAGCGTCATAAACCACACGTTGCAGGACTGCTGAAGTCCGCCCGCAAAGGTAAGCGATCCGTGTCCTTGAACCTTGTGGCAGTGTATATTTATGCCAAGCACCTTCATGCTTCCGCGACAGTTAACCGTTTCGTTAAGGCTTACGAGCTTTTCCTCGAGAGCCATAGACGAGGTTATTATCTTAAAGGTAGAACCGGGAATGTAGCTTTCCGCAACAGCCTTGTTGGACCAAGACTCGGTAAGCGTTTTTGAAAGCAGTGCGTTATACTCGTCGCTACCTTCGGCGTAGCCCGATTTCGCAAGAGTTTTCTTCATTTCCTCACTCATAGCCCAAGGATCGTTGAGGTCAAAGGGAGAGGAGGTCGCCATGGCGAGAATTGCTCCCGTGTTTACGTCCATGACTATACCGCAAGCGCGATTTTGCACGTTGTGATCCTTAACGGTTTTTTCAAGCTGCTCCTCAAGATAGCTCTGAACGCTTGCGTCAATGGTAGTGGTGACGTCGTATCCGTCAACCGCATCTATATAGCTCGCGTACTCGTACGGCATTTCCTTTCCGTATGAGTCGCGGGCAAGAATATAATATCCGTCTGTTCCGCGAAGATATTGATCGTACTGATATTCAAGTCCGTAAAGCCCAACTCCGTCGCTGTTGGTAAAGCCTATCACGTGAGCGCCGAGCGTGTCTCCGGGATAATAGCGCGTGCTCTGCGCTTCAAGATAGATCATATCCTCAAGGTCGTTCGCCTCTATATACTCACGAACCTTGTCGGCAGTTTCTTCCTTGACCTTACGCTGAATAGTTCTGTCAAGATACTGCGTGTATCCCGTCGCCTGCTTATATACGGAGTCGTAAGTAACTCCCAAAGTCTCGGAAAGCCCCTTTGAAACTATATCCGCGTAGTCAACGTAGCCTTCTTCTCCCTCGTTACCCGATGCCGAAGCGATACTCGACGGCGATATAAACACGCGGTAGGTGGTAATATTCGTAGCAAGCACGTTTCCGTTGCGATCGAATATTTTTCCACGGTCGGCAGGCACAGGCGACTCCGTAGTCATCTGATTTATGACCTTGGACTGATATTTTTCAAAATTTACCGTTTGAATTATCAAAATTCGTATAAGAAGCACGGCAAACACGCCAAAAACTGCCAACGCCACGATGGTGGACCGTCTTATCGCACCCGTGCTGACTGTTTCTCTTCGCATTGCCCTCTCCTTTCACACGATTATGCTCTCTTGAATTTGGTTTATTATTCAGAAAAATCCCATCACAGTTTCATAATATGTAACTTGGTGGGATTTTATTCTGAAAGTATTAGTTTGCGTCTATACCGAACGCGGCAAGCAATGCCGCAAGTCCGACGTTTTTATCTTGATTTTCGTCGTAGATTATAACCTCGTCGTCTCCCTCAATAGGAAGATACTCGTTATCGGCGTGTTCTCTTTTGATCATACCGAGGCTCTTTGCGTCCTCTTCTATCTCGTTTATGCTGTATTTGAGGTCAAGCTTTCCTTCAAGATCCGCCTCTCTTGCTTCGAGAACGGATATTTCGCTATTGGCGCGACCAAGCTCACCCGATGCGTCTCCTATCATAACCGAGCCGCCCACGATAAGTCCAAGAGATACCGTGAATATTGCAAGTCCCGACAAAGCCGCCACGGGTACGCGGAAGCGCTCTCCATTGACTCTTCCCGCCACGGGCTCCATGGGAAACCATTTATTTTTTAATTCCACCAACGCCGATATTATGGTTTTTAAGTGACCCTCCTTTGAGTCGGAGCGTCCCTCGCGAAGTCCTCTGCCGCTCTGACGCTTCTGCGCCAACGCTCCTGCCTTCGCCTCGGCTTCCTGCTGTTTTCTCAAAGCCTCGGGCATGTTGAATTCCCTGCGGCTCTTAAAATATCTGACGAAATCGTCGGAGGTCATATATTTACTTCCGTTGTAAACGCCGCTTCTGTACGTATCGGCAATTTTACTGCGGGAGTCGAAAAGCACGTAGCTCTCTGAAGAGATCTCTACGCCTTTGCTCTGTGCCACGTTAGCATTTTGCTTTTTGATGTTTCCTGAAATTCCTCTGTCCTTATATCTTGCGCGAAGCTCTTGCAGACAGCGGTTGTAAGACTCGTTCATTTCAACAGACATCGTTTTCGGGTACCTCCTATTTTTTCGTTCATTCTATATTTAAGTTAATTCATCAAAGCTTTTGCGCTACGCGAAGCTTTGCACTTCGGGAACGCGGATTTTCCTCAAGCTCCGTTTTCGACGGAAGAATGGGCTTTTTGGTTATCACCTTGAGCGTAGGCTTGTTATTGCACACGCATATCGGGAAATTTTTAGGGCAAGTACAGCCTTGAGCCAGCGACGCATAAGTCTGCTTGACTATTCTGTCCTCAAGCGAGTGGAAGGTAATTATCGCTATCCTTCCTCCCTTTTTCAGTAAGCTTGCCGCATCTCTGATCGCCGGCTCTATAACGTCGAGCTCGCCGTTAACCTCAATGCGTATTGCCTGAAAGCTGCGTTTGGCGGGATGATGTCCACCTTCTCTCGCAAAGGGCGGAATCGCATATTTAATAATATTGGAAAGCTCCGCGGTGCTTTCGATCGGCTTTTTCTGTCTTTCGCGAATTATTGCAGAAGCAATAGACGCTGAAAACTTTTCTTCGCCGTATTCGTAAAGTATCTTTTTTATTTCTTCCTCGGAATATCCGTTGACCACGTCGTAAGCGCTCAAAGCCTTGCGCTTGTCCATTCTCATATCGAGCGGCGCATCCGACATATATGAAAATCCGCGCTCGGGAGTATCAAGCTGATATGAGGAAACTCCAAGGTCGAGAAGCATTCCGTCTATTTTCTCGATGCCAAGATTTTCGCAAACTCGCTTGACCTCGAAGAAATTGCTTCGCACTACCGTCGTGCGTTCACCAAACGGCAAGAGGCGCTTGCTTGCGGCGCGTATCGCCGCCTCGTCCTGGTCGATCGCAATCAATCGACCGCCCGCAAGCCTTTCGGCGATTCCAAAGGAATGTCCTCCGCCGCCTGCCGTGCCGTCGACGTATATACCGTCGGGCTTTATCGAAAGCCCCTCCATACACTCGTCAAATAAAACCGAGCGATGTGAAAATTCTAAAACGTCTTTTTTCTCGTCCATCACAGTCCGTAGGATTCGAGCAATTCTCTCATGCCCTCAAGGTTTTCAGCCTCAACCATAGCGTCGTAAGCCTCTTCAGCCCAAATCTCACCGTAATTTCCGCATCCTACGATAACTGCTCCCTTGACTATTCCCGCATGCGCAACGAGCGCGGGAGGGAGAACTATTCTTCCCTGCGAGTCGGGAGCAACCTGCGCCGCGTCCTTGTGGAGGGCGCGAAGGATTCTTTCGGAATCCTTTCTTTCCATTTTTCTTATGGGACTGATATATTCCTCCCATTCGGTCATGGAATATATCTTGAGGCAATTTTCTCTTATACTCTTTGCAACCATAAAGCACTCGTTGTCACGTGTAAGCTCTTCTCTGTGCTTTGAAGGAATAAACAATCTGTTCTTGGGGTCTATACCGTGCTTAAATTCACCTGAAAGCATATCTAATTGCCTCCTTTCGTTTTTTGGGGGGTGTTTTCATGCCGTTTTTCGGCTCAAACTAACGTTTCGCACCAACTCGGCTTGATTTTTTCGGATTTCGTGGGATTTCGCTACACTTTGCTCCACTTTCCACCACCGTGCTATTATTATAAAACACTTTTATAAATAGCGCAAGAGGATTTTTAAAATTTCCCAAAAAACTTTTCAGTATTTCCCCGATTTTTTTTGATTTTTCAAATTTAAGTCTATTTTTGAGTGCAATTCGGCGTGTTTTTGCTCTCGATTTACAGTTTTTTACATTTCTTAAATTTATTGGTAAGTATTGGATATATACCTCCCCCATTTGACAGCATTTGATAGTCAAAAAATTGCACAATTTTCAAGTTTTTGAATTGTAAAAATACACCAAATCCCCCTTTAAAAGCCAAGCACAAAAAGAGCGACTGCGACGAAGTAAAGATATCCCCTCCCAAAAACGACTTCGCTCATAAACTTTTAAAAGGGATTGACAAGAAATAGAAATAGTGCTATAATATTAAGATGATATTATCAGAAAGGCAAGGCACATATTTATGCAATGGACATCACTTAACGACCTCAGAGAGAAATATCTTTCATTTTTTGAGTCAAAGGGACATTTAAGACTTCCCTCTTTCCCTCTCGTTCCGATAAATGACAAATCTTTGCTTCTTATCAATTCGGGTATGGCGCCCATGAAGAAGTATTTTACGGGCGAGGAGATCCCCCCCAGAAACAGAGTCACCACCTGCCAGAAGTGCATCCGTACTCCCGACCTTGACAGAGTAGGTCACACCGCTCGTCACGGCACGTATTTCGAAATGCTCGGAAACTTCTCCTTCGGTGATTACTTTAAGGAAGAGGCAATTCCGTGGGCTTGGGAATTTCTCACGGTAACCCTTGAGATACCCGAGGACAAGCTCTGGCCCTCCATATACGAGAACGACGAGGAAGCATTCGCCATCTGGCGCGACAAGATCGGCGTTCCCGAGGAGCATATCGTAAGACTCGGCAAGGCTGACAACTTCTGGGAGCACGGCTCCGGTCCTTGCGGCCCCTGCTCCGAGATATATTTTGACCGCGGAGAAAAGTACGGCTGCGGCTCACCTGATTGCAAGCCCGGCTGCGACTGCGACCGTTTTATGGAAATCTGGAACAACGTTTTCTCGCAGTTCAATAACGACGGCAACGGCAACTACACCGAGCTCTCTCAAAAGAACATCGACACGGGAATGGGACTTGAGCGTCTTGCCTGCGTAATGCAAGGCGTTGACAACCTTTTCGAGGTTGACACGGTTCGCAAGATCCTCAACACCGTTTGCTCCATTTCGGGCAAAAACTACGGCGACAATGAAAAAGACGATATTTCTATCCGCGTAGTAACAGACCACATACGTAGCGCTACGTTTATGATAAGCGATGGCGTTATCCCCTCCAACGAGGGACGTGGCTACGTTCTTCGCCGTATTCTCCGCCGCGCTTGCCGCTTCGGTAAGCTTCTCGGCATCAACCGCGCGTTCCTTTGCGAGCTTTGCGAGGTAGTTATCGGCGAAAACATCGATGCATACCCCGAGCTTGGCGAGAAGAAGGCTTATATACTTAAGGTCATCGGCAACGAGGAGGAGCGCTTTGACGCTACCATTGACGCGGGACTTAATATCCTTAATAATATAATACGCAGCTCCATTGAGGCTAACAAGTCCGTTATCAGCGGTGAGGATGCATTTAAGCTTTACGACACGTTCGGCTTCCCTCTTGACCTCACTCGCGAGATAGTATCCGAGAATAATCTCGAGATCGACGAGGAGACGTTCGTCGCTCTTATGAAAGCGCAGAAGGACAGAGCAAGAGCCGCTCGCGGAAATATCGGCGGCTGGGACGAGTCCTCCAAGAAGCTTCTTGCAGACCTCCCCAAGACCGAGTTTACGGGTTACTGCTCATTTGATACCGACGCAAAGGTTCTCGCTATTATCATCGAGGACGAGGACGGAACGAGAAGCGTTGAGAGTATAAACGAGGGTGAATTCACCTTGGTTCTCGATAAGACTCCCTTCTACGGAGAGGGCGGCGGTCAGGTTGGTGACGTCGGAGTTATCTCGAATGACGGACTTATGATAAGCGTCAGCGACACTAAAAAGACCGACGGAATATATCTTCACATCTGCACTATCGCAACCGGCTCCTTAAGCGTTGGAGACACGGTAAAGGCAAGCGTAGACGCAGTTAACCGCAAGGCTATCATGCGCGCGCACTCCTCCTGCCACCTGCTTCAGGCGGCGCTTCGCGCAGTTCTCGGAAATCACGTTGAGCAGGCAGGCTCGTTCGTTGATACGGACCACTGCCGCTTCGACTTCACTCATTTTGCTCCTCTTACCGCAAACGAGCTTCGCGAGGTAGAAACGCTCGTAAACGCGCACATTCTTCTCGGCGAGGAAATTTCCATGAAGGAAATGCCCATCGACGAAGCAAAGAAGCTCGGCGCTATGGCGCTGTTCGGCGAAAAGTACGGCAAGGTCGTAAGAGTCGTTACTATGGGCAACTTCTCCGTTGAATTCTGCGGCGGTACTCACCTCGATAACACCTCGAAGATCGGTCTTTTCAAGATCGTATCCGAGTCCTCCGTTGCGGCAGGAGTCAGAAGAATTGAAGCAAAGACGGGACTTGGCGTGCTCTCTATCATCGACGAGCAGCAAAGCCTCATGAATGAGACCGCTTCCGTTCTCAAGGCGCAGAACCCCTCTGATATTGCCAAGAGAGCAGCTGCACTCGACAAAGAACTTCATACCGCAAAGAAAGAAATCGAATCTCTCAACTCGAAGATTGCAGCGTCCAAGCTCGGCGCTATCATGTCTACGGCAGTCGAGGTCGGCGCCGTAAGATTGATCACGGCAAGACTTGACGATATGCAGCCCGACGCTGCAAGAACGCTTGCTGACGAGATAAAGGCTAATAACGACGACGTCGTTGCAGTTCTCGCGCTCAACACAGCTGACAAGCTCAATTTCATTACCGTTGCGGGCAAGAATGCCGTAAGCGCAGGCGCGCACGCAGGCAAGCTCGTAGGCGCTGTTGCAGCGGTTACCGGCGGTAAGGGCGGCGGACGTCCCGATAACGCTATGGCAGGTGGCAAGGACGCCTCCAAGATCGACGAGGCCCTCGCAAGTGCCAAGGCAACCCTTGAGGGAATGCTTAAATAACCGTCGCGAATGCGACTAAAACAAAAGAACTCCGAAAGCAAACGCTTTCGGAGTTCTTTTATTATCTTAATATTATGTTGGGAAAGCCTGCGCAAGCGAGAGTGTCGCTCCTACACAAAAAGGACACCTTGCGGTGTCCTTTTTGCTTTGAGTGGTGTTGACAAAAAAGATGCCTATAATAGGCTTGTCATCAAGTTTAGAATCAATAAAACGAGCTATATC
>JAZQTY010000171.1:0-10158 GCA_045631025.1 Eubacteriales bacterium | reverse complement strand
TTTTTGCTGAATCCTCGGGCGAACCCCCTCGTGCCGCTTGCGGCACGAATAGGGGTTCGCATTTTCGCCGTAGAGCAACGCCCGCTCGCGAGGCGTTGGCAAGGCGAAAAATATTCGCCGAAGGCGAACCTCCCCTCGGATAGAAAAAGGGCACGCAACCGCGTGCCTCTCTCTTTTTGCTGAATCCTCGGGCGAACCCCCTCGTGCCGCTTGCGGCACGAATAGGGGCTCGATTTTTAGTTACTGCCTTTTCATTTGTCTTAAAAACAGAAGCACGGCTGCTGTGAGGATTACGAGAGCGTAGCCGAGCACCCATAAGAGGTGAGACGGAATTTCTGAAAAATTGCCCGAAAGCACCGCGCGCTCAAGCTCGACGGCGTGAACGAATGGCAGGGCGTATGCGATTTTCTTAAACGCGCCGCCTACGAGCTCAAGGTCAAACCAAACGCCCGACAGCCATGCCGAAAGGTTTGTAAGAAGCGCTCCGCAGATACCGCCGACTTGCTTGTCGTTAAGAATACTGCCGAAAAGCAATCCCATGGCGATAAAGAGCAGAGAAATGGGAATCATGAAAAGAATAGCGTAGAGGATATTGATGCTGATATCAAGCCCAAGAATAATAGCGATAATATAGCAGATCGTGCTTTGTGCCACCGCTACGGGTATGATGGGGAGAGTATATCCGAGGATAAAGTCAAGCGGAGTTAAGGGGGTCGTGTACAGACGCTGTAAAAGAGCGCTGCCTCTGTCCTTGGAAATAAGCGTTGCGGAGAACAAGGTCATGAACGATAGACCAAAAACAGTGATTCCGGGAGCAAGGCTCGATATCTCAAAGAGCGACACGGGCACGTTTGCCTGAATTGCGCTTAAAAGTAATATCAAAATGAGCGGAAATCCGAGTCCGAAGCCTAAATTCAGAGGATCGCGGAGTATTTCTTTGGTGTTTCTGCCTGCAAATGTAAGCATTTTCATTTTTTCACCCCCTTTACGACGTTGACGAAGGCTTCTTCAAAATTATCCGTTCCCGCCGTTTTCTTTATCGCCTCGGCGGTATCGCAAATCAAGAGCTTGCCGCTCTTCATAATTGCAATGCGGTCGGAGAGTGCCTCTGCCTCCTCCATGTAGTGCGTTGTTAAAATTATGGTAACCTTGCCCTTAAGAGAGCGGATTATATCCCAAAGCTCGCTTCTCGCGATCACATCAAGACCGAGCGTCGGCTCGTCAAGAAACAGTATTTTGGGCTCGCTGATAAGAGCCATCGCGATGCTCAAGCGCCTCTGCCAGCCGCCCGACAGCTTGCCAGCCTTTCTGCTTATCACCTCGTCAAGACCGAGAAGCTCCGTAAGCTCTTTTATTTTCTCATTTTTTTTGTCCTTGCTAAAGCCGTGAACGCCGCAAATAAGCTCAAGGTTTTCCTTGACGGAAAGCCCGGGAGCTACCGCCGTTTCCTGCGGAGATACCGCAATAAAGCTCTTGACAGCCCCCGCTTCGCGCTTGACGCTCTTTCCGAAAAGATATGCGTCGCCCTCCGTGGGAGAGGTGAGGCAAGAGAGCATTTTGATAGTCGTGGTTTTTCCCGCGCCGTTTACGCCGAGCAGGGAAAAAAGCTCCCCATTTTCTATATTGAGCGAGAGACCGTCAACAGCGACTATGCCTTTATAGCGCTTGGTAAGTCCGTCTATTCTGATTGCTTCCATATTTTATTTCTCCTTTGATAAGTGTCTTGCGCGTATTCCTTGATATACGTCCGTCAGCATACCGCTTATAAGCTCCCAATCAAGCGGCAAAAACGAGGTCGCGAGCATTGCTCCTATGCCGTGAACGCATGCCCACATCTCAAGATGCATAAGCTTTGCCGTTTCAAGATCTACTCCGTTAGCCTTCATGATCATTTGCGCCGTTTCTTCAAAATCGTACGACTCGGACGTATCCTCACCCGTTCTGTCACGCATAAATAAGAGCTTGAAAAGCTCCTTTTCTTCCTTGGCAAAGCGGATATACGCCATGCCGGCTGCTTTATACGGCGGATATTTTTCGCTGCGAATTTCCTTTTGCGAAAAATCAAGATAAAGAGAGTAGGCGGCTTTAATTACCTCCTCCTCAAGCTCCTCCATTGACGAAAAATTTGAAAAGATAGGTTGGGTTGAGCAACCGAGCGCGCTTGCTATGCTTCGCGCGTTGAGCGTAGTCTCGCCGCTCTCTCTTATTAAATCGAGAGATGCTTTTATTATGTCCTCTTTCGCGATTTTTACCTTTGGCGGCATAATGAGCTCCTTTATATATCTATTGTTATATAACGAGTGTTATTTTATCACATTACAAATACTTTGTCAATAGGAAACGTAAAAATATTTCACTTTTTGCACCACTTGCAATTTGTCGGAGCGTGTGGTATAATATTGCTTGTGTTTTAAGAAAGGGGGAAGGCTGTTGACGTATATTTTGTTTGTCATATGCGCGTTCTCGGTATCGGCGCAAAACGTATCCAAGCAAAAATTTAACGAGCGAAGCCGAGGCGGAACGTATTTGTTTTCGGCAATGGTTGCGCTGTTCGCACTCCTTGTCTTTGCACTTACGGGCAAGGATTGGCAGTATTCCGCAGAGCTTCTTTTACCGTCGTTGGCTTTTGCGATTTTCTATGCGCTCATGACGTACTCTGCCGTGCTTGCGATAAACTACGGCTCATTGGCAAAGACCTCGCTGATAATTTCCTGCTCATTGCTGATACCCACGCTTTACGGGATAATATTCCTCGGCGAGGAGCTGTCGGCAACATTGCTGATAGGAGTCGCGCTTTTAGTTTTTTCCTTGATAACGGTAAACTATGAAAGGGACTCCGCAAAAAAGAAAATAACCGTTAAGTGGATAATATTCGTTACATTGGCGTTTTTAGGGAGCGGAATGTGCTCCGTTGTTCAGAGGGCTAAAACGGTACACCTCGGTAAAGAGGGCGACAGTCTTTTTATGGTGATCGCTCTCGGCGCCGTCAGCGTTACACTTGCAGGCGTCTCGTTGCTCTCGAAAAGGGAAAGATCTATCGCAACCGACGTCATAAGACTCGGTTGGCTGCCTGCTCTCGTTTGCGGAGTCGCAAACGGGCTTACTAATTTTATCGTGATCTGCCTGAACAACCAAAGTTTTCCCGCATCTGTGATGTTTCCCGTCATTTCGGGCGGAAACGTGATAATAGTTTTACTTTACTCCGTAATATTCAAAAGGGAACGCTTCGGCGTACGTCAGATAGTCGGCTTCGCCGCAGGTATTGCATCTATCGTTCTTTTGAATTTGTGAGATATAGTGGACGCGAATTGACGCTTTTTTGAAAAAAAGCATCGCAAAAAACTTTATGAAAAGTTATGGTTTCGTACTAATTAAATAAAAAAATAATCCCCCGATTTCGGGGGATTATTATATTTAGATTTTAATTTCTTCGATATTAGCCAAGTCCGCCGGTGCTGCCGCCGGTGTAGCCCTCAAAGTACTTGAAAGAACCGCTTGCAATGTAGTAGGTATTGTCCTTGTAGGTAACCTTGTACCAAGTACCTGCCTTGTTAGCAGCAACCTTTACAAGCTCACCGTTTGCGGTATCGCTGTAAATAAGAACGGTGGTAGTTGCGGTCGTTTCGTGAACAACGGGATCGGTACGGAGATTAACCTTTGCGTACTTATCAAATTCCTTGGTAGCATCGGCATCTACGACGGTGTTTTTGATCTTTATAGCTTCAGGGGTGCAATCAACAAATTCAGCTTCAGCCTGATTGGTGGTTACGTAAGCAGCGTTGATGTAAGCTTCCTTGCCCTCGTAAGTGATCTTGTACCAGTCGTCGTCAGCAGCGGTTGCAACGAAGGAGTTGCCAATTGATGCCTTGCCGAGAATAGCGCTGTCGTCAGAATCTGCTGCGGAACGAATGTTGAGGTTGTTTGCAAGAACGTATATAGTAACGTTTACGTTTTCCCAACCGCCGAGATTATTGCCCGTTTCATCGTCTGTTTCGTCAGTCACGGGAGTCGTGCCAAGACCTACGAATCCGTCGTCGTCATCCTCGATATCGTTGCCGTTGTCGCCGGCGTTGCTACTGTTGTTGTTACAAGCAACGAGAGAAACGGAAAGCATCATTATAAGAGCGAGTAAAAGGGCAAGTGTTTTTTTCATTTTAATTCTCCTTAAATTTTAACGTTTTTGTTAATTTATGTCAGAGCTTGCCACGCACGGCAAGACTCAAATATACACTGCATTTATTATAACATATCAATATAGTATATGTCAAGCATAAAAATGAATTTTTACAAAAAACTTTTCGCCCGTTTTCGATCAGTCGGTGCTGTTTTTTATGAGAATACGAATTGCCTCGATCGCGCACGAAATAGCCCTTTCGGTGTCGTGTGCCTCGTCGTCCTTTGAGTCGAGTCCGGCGTTGTATCTTTCCTGATTCCAAACGCAAAGAAACACCGCTCCGCAGGACAGATCAAGCGATGAGCCAACGGTGAAAAGCGTTGATGCCTCCATTTCACTTGCGAGCACTCCGAGGCGCTTCCAAGCCTCCCATTTTTCCTCAAGACGCGCGGCTATCGGCATACGGGAGGGGGAGTGCTGACCGTAAAAAGAGTCCTTGCTCTGCACTATGCCCGTGTGATGCGGATATCCCGCGCTTTTTGCCGCCTTCTTTAGCGCCAAAAGCACGTCAGTGGCGGGAACTGCAGGGAATTCGGGAGGCGCGTATTCGTGCGAGGTTCCGTCCTGACGGACGGCTCCCGATGCAATTACCACGTCTCCCGCGCAGACCTTCGTCGAAATGCCGCCGCACGTTCCTACTCTTATCATGGTGGTCGCTCCGCACGCGGCAAGCTCCTCAACGGCGATCGCCGTCGACGGTCCGCCGATGCCCGTCGAGCAAACTGTTACCGTCTCACCGTCAAGCGTTCCGTTGTAAACGGTGTATTCGCGGTTGGTGCTGACGTGGCGGGGGTTTTCAAGAAACGAGGCTATCTGCTTACAGCGACCGGGGTCACCCGGCAGAATGCAGTATTTGCCAACCTCTCCAGCCGAGAGATTGATATGGTATTGCTTTTGAGCGTGTTCAAGCATAATTTGCTCCTTTTTTAGTTAAATATCATTGAGTATTCAAGAGTTACGTCCTTGCCGCTCTCTATATGGAACGTATCGCATTTTTTCGTAAGCTCGTCGACCTCTCCGTCAAAGGAGGGCAGACCGCACCAGGGCTCAATGCAAACGTAGGGGGCGTCACTTTGCGGCTTGTGCCAAAGACCGAGGTAAGGCATATCCTCGTATTCGAGCGTTACCGAGCGAGAGGAAAGCTCACTCTTAAGAGTTGCGCTGCTTGCGACTCTCGACAAAAATATCGCGTCTATATCAAAAAGACTGTGGCGAAGCGGTATTATACGCGAATCCTTTAGGGGGTATGCGCGCTTTTTGCCCGTGTTGAAACAGGTATCGGAGAAGATAAGCTCGTCGGGAGTGCAATCCTCTGAAAACTCAACGCTCCAGTCCTCAAAGCTGCCGTTGTCAAGCGGCACGTTGAACGCGGGATGCGCGCCGAAGGTTGCGGGCATCGTAGCCTTGCCGGTGTTAAGAATATTCGTCACCGAGGTTATTTTGTTGCCGGACAGAGCGTAAGTGATCGTCAGACAAAAGTCAAAGGGATATTGCTCGAGAGTAAAGTCGTTTTGCGTAAGCGAAAAGATCACGGACTCCTCGGAGACTTGCTTTGCTGCAAAGTCGCAGTGGCGCGCAAAGCCGTGAGTACCCATTTGGTATTCTTTGCCGCCGTGGGTATATTTACCTTGGAAAAATCTTCCGCAAACGGGGAAGAGAACGGGCGCCTGACCTGCCCAATAGGTGGGATCAGCTTGCCAAATATATTCGCATCCGTCCTTGACTACGGAGACTATTTCCGCGCCCTTGTCGGATATTTTTACGGTTAATTCATTGTTTTTGAGAGTGTATATCATAACGAAATTCTCCTTGAATTATTGTTTACGAATATTATAACAATAATATACTTGATTTTCAAGTCATATTCGCAATATTTTTGTAAATAATAAGATTGAGCGAAAATAGTGGGGGGAATATGAAAAACAGGATAATTAGATTTAACGGCGTTTACGTAAGCGGTGTGTCGTCTGTTGTCGGAAAGCACGAGGCGGAAGGACCTATGGGGGACAAATTTGATTTTTGCGACGTGAGCGATACGTTTGGCTCGCCGACTTGGGAAAAGGCGGAGAGCGCGATGCAAAAAAAGGCGTTTGAAATTTTGCTTCGCAAATGCGCTCTGCGTGCGGAGGACGTGGGAGTCATGCTTGCGGGAGATCTGCAAAATCAATGCGTAGGCTCGTCTTATGGGCTTTTGGAGTTTCCGATACCTTATATAGGGCTTTACGGCGCTTGCTCAACGGCGGCAGAGGGGCTGATGCTTGCGGCGATGGCTGTGTCTGCGGGGCATTTTGATATAGCCTCTGCCGTTACCTCGTCGCATTACCTTGCCGCAGAGCGGCAATACCGCTCGCCGACGGAGTATGGCGCGCAACGCTCACCAACTGCTCAATGGACGGTTACGGGCGCGGGAGCGTTTGCCGTAGGACGGACGGGTGTTGTGAAGCTCACCGAGGCGTGTCCCGGAATAGTCACGGAAAAGGGAATAAACGACGCGTCCAACATGGGCGCGGCAATGGCGCCTGCGGCGGCGAGCACGCTAATTGCGTATTTCGAGGAAAGCGGGCTTTCTCCTTCGGACTTTGACGGGATATTCACGGGTGACCTCGGCTTTGAGGGGGGAAGTATACTTTGCGAGCTGCTTTCAAGCAAGGGTATTGACATAAGAGCGGTGTATAACGATTGCGGAGTTATGATATACGACAGAATAAAGCAGGACAAGCACGCGGGCGGCTCGGGCTGTGGTTGCTCCGCGGCGGTCTTTGCGGCGGATATATGGAAGCGATTGCAATGCGGTATGCTAAAAAATGTACTGCTTATCGGCACGGGTGCTATGATGAGCCCGTCGAGCATTCAGCAGGGCTTGAATATTCCTGCAGTTGCGCATCTCGTCAGATTTGAACGTGGGGGGATTTGAATGGATATTTTTCTTGATTACGTTTGGGCGTTCGTTATCGGGGGCGCTTTTTGCGTCATTGCGCAGATACTCATAGACAAGACCTCGCTGACTCCCGCGAGAATACTCGTCGGATACGTGGTTGCGGGAGTCATACTCGGAGCGGTGGGGCTTTACGAGCCGCTTATGGATTTTGCGGGTGCGGGAGCGTCAACTCCCCTTACGGGCTTTGGCTACGTCATAGCAAAAGGAGTAAAGACCGCTGTGACGGAGAAGGGAGCACTCGGAATACTTGAGGGAGGGCTTGCCGCATCTGCGGCGGTGATTTCAGCGGTGCTGCTTTTTTCATTCATAGCGGCGCTTATCGGAAGAAGGCGCCCAAAATGAAAAATCAGAGCTTGGAATTTTGTTTCCAAGCTCTGATCTTTTATTAGTTTACCGATTTAAAGGTTACCCCTTCAAAATTGGGATCTCCCTCGACCATAAGCGCGCGAAGCTCGAACGGATAGTCCGCCGTAACGGATATCACCTCGACGGTGACCGTGTGCTCCGTCAGAGCAAGATCCGACGCTACGCGGTATGCCTTTGAGTTTGCGCTATTACGCTGAACCGTATAGGTTTTCGACACTCCGTCGACTGTGACCTTTATGGTTGCCGCGCCCTTTTTTGCGTAGGTCCAAAGCTGCAAGCCCGTACCCATAAACGTAAAGGAGACCTTTGCGCCTGCCGAATCTGCGGTCAAATATCCCTTTGAGGAAAGTCCGTTATCCTCCGTGAGATCAAATCCCGACGTCTTTCCCTTGGCACCGTTCATAAAATATCTCGTCGGGCTTTCAAGCGCTCCGTAAGAAGCGGCGGGCATCGTCTGCGCGGAATACAGCGCGGGGTCAAGCGCCTTTCCGAAGAACTCGCCGCGCAGGTACTCAATAACGTAAGAGCCGTATTTTGCGTATCCTGCCTCGGACGGGTGTACTATGTCGTAGTACGTGCTTCCGTCAGCTTGCTTCCACGAATCGAAAAATCCGGAGGTGTTCCAATTACCGTACGTTAATCCCTCCTCGGTGACGAGTCTTGCGCCGAGGCTTATCGTAGGAATACCGTAGGTGCTTGCTACTGCCTTGTGCGCCTTTAAGGTAGGATACTCGGTAGCGAGCATATCCTTATCCGTCGTAAAGCAGAAGATTATATCGCAGTAGGGGGCGTACTTACGAACCGTGCGAACGATCGTTTCCATGTAAGTCTTTACGTCGTCGGCGTAATCGGCGGGATCGTTCGGGCTGTCGTATTTATCGTTGATTGCAAATTCGACGAACAAAAGATCGGGCTTGTATTCCTCGTCCGTGAGCTTGAGGTCGTCCATCGCGCGGTAAGCGCCGAAAATCGAGCCCGTACCGCCGATAGCCGCGTTAGTCTCTCTTATAGTTGCGCTTGGGAAGCTTTCCTTGAGCCATCCCGTGGTCAAGCCTCTCCAAGACTTGGTGTTTTGATCCGCCGCGGAGAGTCCTACTCCGCTCGTGACCGAGCCGCCGAGATACGCTACGTTGAGCTCTCTGTCAACCTTGAGACGGTGGTAGGTGTTTTGAAGCGCGCTGCTTACGTATTCGCCGTTGAACTGCTCGAACAAATTATCCGCGTTAACCAAAATATCGTTTCCTACGATTTCGTATATTTCAAGAACTCTCGTTGCGCATGCCTTTTCCGCATCGGAAGCGGTAGCGTCCTCAAGAATTTTGTCTGCTACGAATTTTACGGAACGCGCGAGCTGATTGGAATACGAGTAGCTGCCGCCGTCGTTAACGTAAGCTCTTGCGAGAATTTCCGTGCCGTAAAATTCGCCGGGAATTTCAAGCAAAACTGCCGTGAAGTACACGTAATCGGAGTCGTAGGTCAGCCCCATTTGTTCAACGATCTCTTCGGTCAGCGTATTTTTTGCGGGGGATACGGATACCTTTTCGGTGTCCTTTGTGATCTCCTCGCCGATTTCAGCAGAGCTTTGAGGTACAAGTAAAATACCGAAGTTCGCGTTCTCACCCATTACGAGATCGAATTTCGATTTTTCGATTTTTGCTACGAAGCGTAGGCCCTGAACGCCCTCCGTTCTTATTTGAGCGCCCTCCATTACGATACCCGTGTCGGCTGCAACACACGGAAATACTCCGATTGCTCCGATAAGTATACATAGCGTAAGCAAAAGCGACGTAGCTGATATAAAGCGTATGCGTGTTTTCATTTTTTCTCTCCGTTTCCTCGAAAAAGAATATATTACTACGTACATTATATCACGAAAGGCGTAACCTTGTAAACGACAAAATTATGAAAAGGAGTAACACGATTTTATCCTTTCTTGAAAAAAACTAACGGGATTGCTTCATTTTGAAGCAATCCCGTTGCCCTATTAGTTTTCTTCGAGGAAAACGACGATCTTTCTGTTGTTTTCAGAACCGATGGAGTTGGTTGAAACACCCTCGATGTTCTGTATCTCCGAGTGGATTATACGTCTCTCGTAGGGGTTCATGGGCTCAAGCATAACGCTCTTTTTGTACTTTAATACCTTTGCAGCCATGCGTCTTGCGAGCGCGCGGAGCGTTTCCTCGCGCTTTGCGCGGTAGCCCTCGACGTCAACGGTTACCTTAACGTGCTCGCCCTTCTTGCCGTCAACTCTCTTGTTTGCCGCGAGATTGGCGAGGTACTGAAGGGAATCGAGCGTGTCCCCGTGATGACCGATGAGAATTGCTGCGGACTCGCCTGTAACGGAAATTCTCTTTTCTCCGTTTTCGCCGTCCGTCATTTCAACGTCAGCGGTAATTCCCATGTCGGAAAGCAGAGTATTTATAAACTCAAGAGCATTCTGCTCGCCACCCGTAATATAGGACGCGCTGATTTTTGCGTTTACCGCACCGATTCCGAAAAGACCGCCCTTCTTGGGCTCCTCAAGAACGGTGTATTCTATTTTCTCCGCATCGGGAGCGCCAAGCTCGCGCACGGCGATAGCAACGGCTTCCTCGATTGTTTTAGCGGTTGTAATAACTTCCTTTTTCACTTTTGTTATTCTCCGTCTGTATTTTTATTGTCTGTGTCGTTGGTGGCGTCA
>JAZQTY010000170.1:0-10224 GCA_045631025.1 Eubacteriales bacterium | reverse complement strand
TGGTGTATGTACGGCTCACCCTTGATGATAGGCTGTGACATACGCAAAATGAGCGAGGGCGCAAAGGCAATACTTACCAACAAGGAAGCTATCGCTATAAATCAGGACGGCGCTTATAATCAGGTTTACAGACTGACGCTTGACAGAGGTCCCGAGGATGCTCTCGTCTGTGCAAGACTGCTTGAAAACGGTGACTTTGCTGTAGGCGTATTCAATCTTATGGATGGTGAATACAGATTTGTATTCGGCTTTGACGAGATGGGAATAACCACCCATTGCGGCAAGGAGATAGAGCTTACCGAGGTCTGGACGGGTGAGCGTGAAAAGCTCGTAAACGGCACGGTAAACACCGTAGTCGAGGGACACGGCTGTAAGCTGTACAGACTTAAGCTCATTGAAAAATGAACTGCTACTTGTGCAATAAGGAGATAGACACTATTGACGTAGGGGCGCACAGAAAGCTTATAGACAAGTGCGCCTCGCGTTATATGTGCAGGGATTGCTTGGCGCGTGAGCTTGGCTGGTCGAGGGAATACCTTGACGGAGTAATTAAAATGTATCGCGAAAGAGGCTGTATGCTTTTTCCGCCGATAAAATGACGCTGCTTAATTTCTTTGCGCGCTCACGTACGAGTCGAAATGTGCGTATTGAATTTTTCTGAAAAATTATGGAATTTTTCGAAAAAATGTGTTATAATGGGGTTACGCAAACAAAAGATACTTTTTGCGTAAATTTAAATTTTAGGAGACAAAAAATGAAGTTTGGACTTGAATGGAATTATAGGTACGAGGGCACTATTGACGAGCAGGCAAAGCAGATGAAGGATAACGGATTTGACGCTACGTTCGTTGCTCGCATAGAGAAGCTTGAAGAGATAATGGCGGCTTTGGATAAGTACTCGATCGTTTGCGAAAGCTATCACGCTCCGTTTGATCACATAAACGATATGTGGCTTCCGGGAGACGCGGGAGAGATCATGTTAAGAAGAATTTGCGATTGCGTAGACGCTTGCGCGACTTACGGGATTCCCGTTGTCGTAGTACACCTCTCGTCCGGTAAAAATCCACCGAGAATAAACGATATAGGCTTTGACCGCTACGACAGATTGATGGAGTACGCGAAGGACAAGGGCGTTACCGTTGCCTATGAGAACATCAGAAAGCTTGATAACGTAGCATTTGCAATGGAAAACTACCCCGAGGCAGGCTTTTGCTGGGACGTTGGACACGAGGCGTGCTATACGTACGGTATGGAATTTATGCATCTGTTTGGAAAGCGCATAGTGGCTCTTCATTTGCACGATAATACCGGTATTTACGATGAGGATATGCATTGGCTTCCGTTTGACGGTGTCGTAGATATGGAAAAAGCCGCGAGGTATCTTGCCGTATATCAGTATCAAAAATCCATTATGCTTGAGGTTACTGCCGATAGCGCCGGCATCGGGGACTCGGCTTTGTTTTATAAAAGAGCATACGAGGTAGCGACGCGCTTTGCATCGCTCGTGGAAAAATACAAAAACGCTTAAGAGGTTTATATGAAACAGATACCCGAATGCTTTGCGACTACTCCTATCGTATACGCAGTGGGAAACAGCTATCAGATAATGGTTCCCGTGAACTGTGAAACGCTTATGTGGGCAGAGGTAGGAGGAAAATGCTTTTACGACGACGTAAACGGAATACTGCGCTCCAACTGCACTACGCACAGGATGACCGTTCCGATGGAGCTGCTTAATGCGGCAGGGGAGTATAGTATCTGCTATCGAATCGTAAACGAGAGAAAGCCTTATTTTTCTGACGTGAGCGAGCCTTTTGAGTATTATTCTGCTTTTTACGCCGTTAGCGGTGAGAACGCAAGATTTTTCCATATTGCAGATGCGCACAATCAGGTTGAGAAGCCCGTTGCGGCGGCAAAAGCCTTTGGAGAGATAGATTTTCTCATACTCAACGGCGACCTGCCCGATCACAGCGGAGATATTAAGAACTTTACTACTATTCACAGGATAGCGGCAGAGATAACGAACGGCGAGAAGCCCGTCGTGTTCTCTCGCGGAAACCACGATATGCGCGGAATTTACGCCGAGAATATCGCAGAGCATACCCCCACGGACAACGGAAGATCGTATTATACCTTCCGCCTTGGCAGTATATGGGGAATGGTGCTTGACTGCGGCGAGGATAAGCCCGACGACCACGTGGAGTACGGACATACCGTTTGCTGTGAGGATTTCAGAAAACGCCAAACGGCTTTTATAAACGACGTTATCTCTCGCGCTGAACGTGAATACTCGGCAGAGGACGTAAGCCGAAAGCTGATTGTTTGTCACGCTCCTTTTTCCGAAAGAAACAAACCTCCGTTCAACATTGAGGAGGAAACGTACGGGGAGTGGTGCCGTTTGCTTAAGGAATACGTAAAGCCCGATTTGATGATCTGCGGACACGTGCATCATGCGTACGTTACGAACGTAGGCGATGAGCTTGACGCGTTCGGTCAGCCATGTCCCGTCGTCGTTGGAAGCGCGCCCGGCTCGAGCAACGCTACGGTGGAAGGACGCGTAGGAGTAAAGGGAATATTCGTTGGTACGGGTGTGGAGCTTAACGCCGATGGCTTTTGCGTGACGTTCGTAGGAAACGATTTAAAGGAATACAAGCAGACGAATATTAAAATTTAATTTGGAGACAATTATGACCTTTTTTGAGGAAATAAAAAAGATAAAAAAGCTTAAGGACGAGGGCGTTAAAACGCCCTTGCCGTCAAACCACTTCTTTTTGGAGGACGGCTCCGTTCTTGCGTATCCCCGCGGAGACGGTGATACGAGGCAGCCGTATATTTACGACGGTATGATGATGTGGGCGTATGCCTGCGGATATATCCGCGCACAAGAGGGCGCGTTCAGCATATTCCCGGAGGTCAAGGAGGGCGAGGAGCCGCACGTTGCGTTTTTTGCTAACGTAAAGGGCGAGCTTATATCCCTTTTGGGAATGCCTATACTTGACGGTGAGACGGTTAAGTCGAGATACACGGTGCTTACGGAAAACGCAGTGTACTATTATACTGAAATCGAGGGGTATACGTTTGTAGTTCGCGCGTTCCTTTCAGCGCTCAAGGAGCTTCATTTTTCCGTGGGAGTGCTGTCGGAAAAGGAAGCAACGGACGAGATTACCGTTTCTTCATTCTTTAATCCGTATTTGCGTAATGACTCAAGAAGCTATACGCTCTGGTACAGATACTTTAAAGAGGGCAGAGTTATAGATAACGATACGGTAACCTTCTACGTAACCGAGGGAGATAAGAAGGACTGCAATATCGTTCACCTTGGAATACGTCAGTTCTGCGCGGAGGGCTGTGAGATACTTTACCGAGAGCAGACGACCAAAAAGGCTCAATATAACGGCGGTATCAACTGCAATTTGAATAATGCGCGCGTTGCAAGAGAGTGTAAGATCGAGCAGCCGCAGTACTGTACTGCGTTTAACGATTACGCCGTTGCGGGCGACGTGACTACGTTGCGCTTTAACGGTGAAGCGCGTCTTGAATACCGCTTTGCGATTTCCAACGATAAGGCCGAAATGAGCGGCGCAAGGACCGACGCGCTGTTTGCCGAAATCAACAAAAAGATGAAGAGTACTCTTGACTTTACCTTCGACGAGGTGGAGGGAGCTTCCTTTACTCCCGAAACTCTTACTGAATTTCTCCACAAGGTTCAGTATCAGGTAAATATAAACGCGCTCGGTAAGGATTTGGGCGGTAGCGGCAATATCGGATTTAGAGACGTCGCGCAGCAGGTTGAGCAGTGTCTTATATGGAATGCGGAGGATTGTCGCAAGAAGATACTCGTTATAATGAACCATATGTTTCCGGACGGACGCGCACCGAGAGCCTTTTCAATTCCCGAGCCCGGACAGCTGTCCATCATGTCGCTTGCAAACTACATAGACATGGGAATATGGATGATCTACGCTATTGATAACTACGTTAGATATACGGGAGATTATTCTATACTTGAGGAGACCTGCGGTTACTACGAAATAGTAAACGAAAACGGAGCGGTAGTTAAAAAGTCCGATAAAAAAGACAGCTTGCTTTGCCATATGATTGCGATAGTTGACCGTTTGGTGCGCAATATTGCGCCCGATACGGGCTGTGTAAGAATGCTTTACGCAGACTGGAACGACGCTATTGACTCTCTTGGTAACACAAAGGATCCCAACGAGAAATTCGGCACGGGCGTATCCGTTATGGCAACCCTTCAAGCCTATGAAAACCTCGTTATGATGAACAACATATTCAGAGTCGTAGGCGGACACGAGGACGATATTGCAAGATACGAGGACGCTATGGCGACTATAAAGGCGGGTGTTTTCAAGAACGCGATCGTGGAGAAGGACGGAGAACGCCGTGTGCTTCACGGTTGGGGCGATAAGCGCGAGTATTTCGTTGGAAGCTTTTGCGACGTTGACGGAAAAAACAGAATTTCCTCCACCTCGCAATCGTATTTCGCGATGTCCTCGCTTTACACCGAGGAATACAGGGAAGATATTTTGAGCGCCTTCAAAAAGCTTGACGATAAGTATGGCTTCAGAACCTTCGATACGCACTTCGATCCCAATCTTCAGGGAGTGGGAAGAATAGGCAAGCTTCCTCGCGGAACTGCGGAGAATGCCGCAACTTATATTCACGCATCTTTATTTGGAGTTTTGGCTCTTTACAAGATCGGCTGCGAGAAGGAAGCGACCGAGCAAATACTCAAGCTTATGCCGATTTCTCACGAAACGATAGACAAAACTCCGTACGTAATGCAGAACGCATATTGTTACAATCCCGAAATAAACGTTGACGGATCAGCGCTCAACGACTGGTTTACGGGAAGCGCGGCGGTAATCATCAAGATCGTGCTTACCAACGTATTCGGAATTCAGCCGGGATATGATGAACTGAAGATCGCGCCTGCAAAGGAGACCTTTTTGAAAAAGGCTACGGTTACTCTGCCGATTCAAGGAAAACGTATCACGTTGAAAATAGAGAAAACGGGCGTATCTTCAATGACTGTTAACGGTAGCTCCTATTGTAAGAACAGCATAAAGTATACCGAGCTCGGGGCTGAAAACGAGATTTTCGTTACGGTGTAATTTAAATAGAGGGTGATTGAAGTGGAATTATACGAAAAGGTAAAAAAACAGCTGGCAGAGTGTATTGCGGACAACGTCGATGATATAATCTGTGAGGACGGCGATAATTATTTCGGACTTCCCAAGCCGTATTCCGTTCCTACTCCCGGTAAGACCTTCAGGGAGATGTATTATTGGGATACGTATTTTACGAACGTTGGCTTTCTTGCCGTCGGAAACGTAGAGCAGGCAAAGAACAACGTTGAGAATATTCTTGCAATGATAGACAGATTCGGATTTATGCCTAACGGAAGCCGAACGAGGTATCTCTACCACAGCCAGCCACCGTACTTTGCGCAGATGGTCAAGGAGATATACGAGGCGGACGGCGATAAGGCGTTTCTTTTGAGAGCGTATGAGGCGCTCAAAAAGGAGCATAGCTTCTGGATAGAAAACAGAAGCTTTGATAACGGTCTTTTGCATTACGGCTTTTTGGCGGATGATGAGAATTTGCAGAATACGAGAAGGGATAAGTGGAAGATACGCACGGGGCTTGAGCCTGATGCGGATATTCGCGTAAACGTTGGAAATTTCATCGGCTACTGTGAAAGCGGCTGGGACTGTAATCCCAGACTCGGAGCGCGTTCGTTTGAGTACGCCTCTCCCGACCTTAACGCTTTGGTTTGGAATATTGAGGCGCGACTTTCGGAGTTTGCCGAAATTCTCTGCACTGGCGAGGCTGATCATTGGAGGGCTCTGGCTGATAAAAGGAAAGCCTTGATAAAGGAATTCCTTTGGAACGAGGAGAGGGGCTGCTACTGTGACCGAAACGCCGTGACGGGCGAGTTCGGAGAGGTGTTTTCTGCGGCGGCGTTCTATCCCTTGTATTTCGGTATGGCGAGTGAGGCTGAAGCCGCGAGCACGGTGCGCCTTCTTGGACTTATCGAACGTGCTCACGGAATAGTTCCTTGCGAGGAATATCACGGAGAGGGAACGTTTCAGTGGGCGGCGCCGAACGTGTGGCCCTGTATTCAGTGGATGGTTATAAACGCGCTCTTCAAATACGGATACGGCGAGGATGCTCTGCGTAACGCGAGAAAATACGTAGACCTCGTGGAGAACGTAGAGAAGTCAACGGGACAGCTTTGGGAAAAGTACAACGCGGACAGCGGATCGACCGACGTTGCGGCAGAGTATAAAACCCCGCCTATGATGGGCTGGACTGCGGGAATTTATCTGAAATGCAAAACGGTTTTAAAAAACGCATAAAATCGGCTTGCTTTTTATAAAGGATTTAATATGGAATTTCACGAAAAGCTAAAGGAGCTAAGACAGCAAAGAGGACTTACGCAGGAGGAGCTTGCTAAGGCGCTTTACGTATCCAGAACCGCAATTTCAAAATGGGAATCGGGCAGGGGATATCCAAATATAGACTCGATAAAGGCGATTGCCAAGTTCTTTTCTATATCCCTTGACGAGCTGCTCTCGTCGAGAGAGGTGTTAGAGATAGCCGAGGCGGACGAAAAGCAAAAGGAGAAATATATTCGTGATTTAGTGTTTGGTCTGCTTGATTTAAGCATAGGACTGTTATTTTTCTTGCCTTTTTTTGCTGAAAAAGCGGGAGACTTGATTAGCTCCGCTTCTCTGTTATCGATTGACGGCGTTCAGCGTTATTTAAAAATATCATATTTGATTTTTGTAATTTTGACGGTTGCTGTGGGTATACTTACTCTTACGCTGCAGAACTGCCAAGCATCGGCTTGGGTGAAAAGTAAAGTTAAGATTTCACTTATATTAAGCACCGCAGGCGTATTCCTCTTCATAATAAGTCGGCAGCCCTATGCGGCTGTGTTCGTGTTCGCCTTGCTGATTATTAAGGCATTATTGCTTATTAAAAGAAAATGACACGAAGCGTGTCACACACGTGGCGTGCCGTTTCTTGCACTTTTTTCTACCTTCCTTTAAAATGTATTTTGGTGAGAGCCGAATACTTAAAAGGAAGGTAAAAAAATGAAAAGATCTAAGAAAAATTTATTTGCGGCAGGAATAGGATTTCTTGCCGCCTTTGTTGTATGGACGGTGCTCGTTCTATGCGTCGACGTAGAAGCTATCGGCCCGCAGGGGACGAACGTCGGATTTGCCACGCTTAACGGATTTGTACACAGACTTACGGGAGCAAATATGCTTTTATATGAAATTACGGATTGGCTGGGAATAGTGCCGATTAGCGTGTGCTTAGGCTTTGCCGTAATTGGTGCTGTGCAGTGGATAAAAAGAAAAAGTATACTCATGGTTGACAGAAGCATCTTATTGCTCGGTATATTTTACGTAGCGGTAATGGCGGCGTATATTCTATTTGAATTCGTAGTCATCAATTACCGTCCCGTACTGATTGAAGGACGTCTGGAGTCATCGTATCCTTCTTCAACGACTATGCTTGTTTCGTGTATAATGCCGACGGCAATTATGCAGCTTGAAAAATACATAAAAGGCAAGGGGCTTAAAAGAACAGTCGCGCTTATAACAGTTACGTTCGTGATTCTTATGATTGTCGCAAGATTATTGTCGGGAGTACATTGGGTTAGCGATATTATAGGTGGGATTTTAATAAGCGCGGGGCTTGTACTGATATATTATGCATTTTTGATTAAACCAAATTGATACCTTGGCTGCGCGTATTTAATTATATATACCAAAAATTTACACGATCGGACATTTTTGCGTAAAGAGAATAGATTTTTTAAAGAAAGTATGCTATAATATCTTGTATTTTTCAGCGGACTTTTGTCCGTAAATTAAAGCTGTTTAGGAGAAAACAATGGACGCTTTGCAAACTAAAATTAAATTCGGTACGGGTGGCTGGAGAGCGATCATAGGCGACGATTTTACGAAGGAAAATATCTGTCGCGTGGCGCAGGGAATCGTCGAGCTTATGAGAAGCGAAAATAAGACGGACAGGCCTGTAATCATAGGCTATGACCGCCGATTTATGTCGGAGGATGCGGCACGTTGGGTTGCCGAGGTGCTTTGCGCTAACGGAATTAAAGTGAAGATGGTTCGCAGAAGCGTTCCTACCCCTCTCGTTATGTTTATAGTAAAGAACGACGAGCTTTATTACGGAATTGAGATAACGGCAAGCCACAATCCCTCGTGCTATAACGGAATTAAGCTTATCGTTGAGGAAGGACGCGATGCGTCTCTTGAGTGTACGGCAAAGCTGGAGTCTCTTATTGACAAGGCGCCGACGGTGTCTGCGGATATAAAAAAGGCGGAGGCGGCAGGACTCGTTGAGTATTTAAAAACTCCGTTTAACGATTTTCTCGATTCCATACTTGAAAAGCTCGACGTGCAGACTATCAGGAAGGCGGGCTTGAGAGTGCTTTTCGATCCCATGCACGGCTCGGGAACGTATCCGCTTATGTCGATACTTTATACAACGCGTTGCACGGTTGACCTTATGCACTCCAATAAGGACGCGTATTTCGGCGGCAGTATGCCTGCGCCCTCTCATTATGAGCTTGGAGCGCTGATACAGAGAGTCGTTCACGAGCATTACGATTTGGGTATTGCTGTTGACGGAGACGGCGACCGACTCGGTATAGTCGATTCAAACGGAGCGTATCTTAACGCAAATCAGATACTCGTTATGCTTTACTATTATTTGCACGAGTACAGAGGCTGGAGAGGCGCGGTGGTAAGAAATCTTGCTACCACTCATATGCTTGACAAGATTGCAAGCTCCTTTGGCGAGGAGTGTTACGAGGTACCCGTAGGATTTAAATATATTTCCTCCAAAATGGACGAGGTTGACGCGCTGATCGGCGGAGAATCTTCGGGTGGTCTTACCGTGCGAGGACATATCTTCGGTAAGGATTCTGTTTATGCCGCGTCGCTTTTCGTGGAAATGGTTTGTGCGGTAGGCAAGCCGATATCCGAGTTTTGGCAGGAGCTCGTTGATAAATACGGTACCTATGAGCTCGTTGAGTGCAACATCAGCTTTTCGCAGGACGAAAAGGTAAGGGTTGAAAAGCTTTTGATGCGGGACAGGCTCCTTCCCGTGTTCCCAAAGACGGTTACTCGCGTAAATTACGAGGACGGCTGTAAGGTTTATTTTGAGGACGATTCCTTTATAATCTGCCGTTTTTCGGGTACCGAGCCGCTTATCAGAATTTTTGCCGAGGCAAAGGATGCAAAGACTGCGGCAGAAATGATAGAGATAACTAAAAACTTTATAAATGCATAAAAATAGGGGGCTGTACCGTACAGCCCCTTATTTATGTGGTTATATTCTTCCGTATTCCTCGGCGAGTGCGCGGAACGCGGGGAGAGCCCCCTCAACGCGCGCCTTATCGGTGCAGTAAGCAATTCTTACGTAGCCGCTGACTCCGAAGTCGTCGCAGGGAACTACGAGGATCTCGTGAGCCTTTGCTCTCTCAAAGAATTTGTAGGCGTCGTCCTCAAGAGCCTTGACAAACAGATAAAATGCACCGTCGGGCTTAACGCATTCGTAACCGTAAGCCGTCAGATTATCGTAAAGAAGGTCTCTGTTCTCCTTGTAGACCTCGACGTTTACCTTCGCGTCAATGCAACGCGCGATGACCTGCTGGAAAAGGCTGGGCGCGCAAACGTAGCCGAGCGATCTTCCCGCACCGCAAACGGCGAGATAAATATTCATACCGTCCTCCATCTTGGGAGATACTGCTATGTAGCCTATTCTTTCGCCGGGAAGCGAGAGGGATTTTGAATAAGAGTAGCAGACGAGGGTGTTATCGTAGTAATTCATGAGGTAGGGGACCTCAACGCCCGAATATACGAGCTCTCTGTAAGGCTCGTCGGCGATAAGGTAAATGGGCTTTCCGTACTCCTCTGACTTGCGCCCCAGCATCTCGCACAGCGCCTTTATCGTTTCCTCTGAATAAACAACGCCGCTGGGGTTGTTGGGAGAGTTTACTATAACTGCCTTTGTCGACTCATTGATCTTGCTTTCAAAGTCTGTTATGTCGATCTGGAAAGTCTTTTCTTGGGGCTTGCTTATAACAATTTTTCCGCCCGCATTTTCAATAAATACTCTATACTCTGTAAAGAAGGGAGCAAAAACGATACACTCGTCACC